>JBOGJZ010000410.1:0-1612 GCA_050745645.1 Terriglobia bacterium
GTCCCGAGCTTGCGAGGGAGGAATCTCGTAAGCTATTTGTTTGCAGGGGGAGATTCCTCGCTGCGTTCGGAATGACACAGTTCGGGAACGTTTTTCAGCAACCTGCTAGTATAGCGCGAACGGCTGAATGGAATGTGAATTGACTGACCGGCGCCGCGCCGCAATGCAATCGAAGATGATACCGCCGGAAGCCGCATTTCTGCTAGTAGCGTGGAGCTATGCTTGATGAGACCGGCGATGCCCGGCTTGTGCGGGGGCGGACGCAGATCAGCGCTACTGCCTGGAGCGGCGCGAACGCAGCCTGGTCTCGGAACGGCGAAATCGTGTTATAAAAGCTGCGTTCCGTCAAAATGAGCCGGCAGCCGGCACTTGAGAGCCTCATGAGCGCCCGTTACGTTCTCGCACTCGATCAAGGCACGACCAGCTCGCGCGCCATTTTGTTTGACCGCGCGGGAAACGCAGTGTCATTTGCAAACCAGGAATTCAAGCAATATTACCCGCAGCCCGCCTGGGTGGAGCACGACGCAGATGAAATCTGGCAAACCCAGCTCGCCACGGCGAATCAGGCTCTGAACGCAGCCCACGCCAAGCCCGGGGATATTGCCGCTATCGGTGTCGCCAATCAGCGCGAAACTGTGGTGATTTGGGAGCGTGAGACCTCGCGGCCGATTCACCACGCCATCGTGTGGCAGTGCCGGCGCACCGCGCCTGATTGCGACCGCATCCGGCAAGAGGGATTCGACCGCGTCCTGCGCCAACGAACTGGACTGGTTGCAGACGCATATTTTTCCGCTACCAAAATCGCCTGGCTTCTGAAACACGTCCCGCAGGCGCGCGAGCGGGCCGAACGGGGCGAATTGTGTTGCGGGACGATTGATAGCTGGCTGATCTGGATGCTCACTGGAGGCAAGGTGCACGCGACTGACGCTTCCAACGCTTCGCGGACTCTGCTTTTCAGCCTGCGCACGCTCGATTGGGACGAGGAGATTCTCCGCTACTTCCGCATTCCGCGCCAGCTTCTTCCCGCAATTGTACCTTCAGGCGGAGTGCTGGGAGAAACAAGGCTGCTGGGAGACGGCGGAGCCATTCCCATCGCCGGCGTCGCCGGAGATCAGCAGGCTTCGCTCTTCGGACAGCGTTGCCTCACCTCCGGCGCGGCCAAGAACACTTACGGCACTGGCTGTTTTCTGTTGATGAATACCGGGGACCGAGCGCTTGAATCCAGCACGGGCCTCCTCTCAACCGTCGCCTGGCGGCGCAATGGCAGGACGACGTATGCGCTCGAAGGAAGCGTCTTCACCGCCGGGGCCGCTATCCAGTGGCTCCGTGACGAACTCCGCATCGTTGGCGCGGCAGCGGAAACCGAGGCGATGGCCCGCTGCGTGCCGGACGCAGGCGGGGTCTACTTTGTTCCCGCTTTTGTGGGTCTGGGAGCGCCCTACTGGGACGCCTATGCGAGGGGCGCCATTATCGGTCTAACGCGGAGCAGCAACCGCAACCACATCGCCCGCGCTGCGCTTGAATCGATAGCATACCAGACACGAGACGTGCTTGATTGCATGGTCACGGACTCCGGGCTGAAGCCGGCTGTGCTCAACGTCGATGGCGGGGC
>JBOGJZ010000411.1:0-5295 GCA_050745645.1 Terriglobia bacterium
GATATAGCTTTGAGCGCCTATTCTTGCTTTGCTTCTTCCGCGTGATCTTCGAGATTTTCTTACTTCCACAGTGAACGCATTCAATTCCTTTTGGCCAGCGCATAGCCTCTAGGTAAGCCAAGCACGCTTCCTCGGTAGCGAACTCTTTGGTTACGTCTATCAGGTTCATGGCTGTTTTCCTTTCACAGCCAGATAATCTCATAAATGCGTTTATGTGTCAAGTGTATAATCACGAAATAACTTGCTCGCCTGGCGTCCCGACTTATAAATTCGCTGCATAAGTGCGAATGTCATTCCGAGTGTCCCATGAGCCTTCGGCCCACCCATGAAGATGGAAGTCGCCATGCCCTGTCACCCCCGCGAAGCTTGTCCTCCGCGAAGGCGGGGGAGCGGGGGGCCAGAACGGCACGAAACATCCTGGATTCCCGCTTGCGCGGGAATGACGGGGGTATGGATGACTTCCGAGAGAGTGCAGCGAGGAATCTGCTTCTGATCAGAGGATTGAAAACAAAGCAGATTCCGAGGGCCGATCAAAATTATCGGCCCTCGGAATGACAGCGACCCGGACATCATTTTTTAACGAACTTCTGATTCGGGAGACTAGCGCTGCGCGGGGCGCAGATATCTGCATGATTGGGATTGGGGCGTTCTCTCCTATTTCCGGTACAATCAAACCACGCGGCAACAGGACCTTGGCCCCAATCAGGTTGTAGAGCCAGTCAGGTGTGCTTGCAGGATTCAGGGCATGGTTCGAGACGCAACAAGGAGGCGCAAATGGGGACCGAAGACATTAAGGAAGCCGTGAAGCAGAAGTACGGGCAGGCGGCGTTGCGAGTCGCGGGTGGCGGGAGTTCCTGTTGCGGGGCGGCGCCGGCTTCTGAGGGCTGCGCTGACCCTATTACCTCCAACCTCTACGATGCTAGACAGAAGAATGAAATCCCCGAGGCGGCTGTGCTTGCCTCGTTGGGATGCGGTAACCCAACCGCGCTCGCGCAGTTGAACCCTGGCGAGACGGTGCTCGATCTGGGATCAGGAGGAGGCATTGACGTTCTCCTTTCCGCGAAACGTGTAGGGCCGCAAGGCATGGCCTACGGTCTCGATATGACCGATGAGATGCTGGCGCTCGCGCGTGAGAACCAGCAAAAAGCTGGAGTAAAAAACGTCACGTTCCTCAAAGGAGAAATCGAGAACATCCCGCTGCCTGACAATTCAGTCGACGTGATTATTTCCAACTGTGTCATCAACCTGTCGGCAGACAAAGACCGGGTGTTGCGAGAGGCATTTCGCGTCCTCAAGCCGGGCGGCCGGCTTGCCGTCTCGGACGTTGTCGTCTGTGGCGAGGTTCCGGCTGCCATCCGCCGGAGCATCGAGCTTTGGGCCGGCTGTGTGGCGGGCGCCTTGGAAGAGCAGGAATACCGCGCAAAGCTCGCTTCTGCCGGATTCGAAGAGATCGCCATTGAACCAACACGTATCTATCGGATCGAAGACGCCCGGCAGTTCCTCGCCGGCCTGGGAATTGATGCGAACGTAATCGCTTCGGCGGTCCAGGACAAATTTATGAGCGCTTTTGTGCGCGCTAAAAAACCCAACGCTCAGTAACCCCAGGCTGACCGTTGCCTCGGGGCAGTAAACAGCCGATGAACGCTGGCGGTCAACTGCGGTATAGTGGTCTGAACCTCTGCGAGACCGGGCCCATAGCTCAGCGGTCAGAGCAGCGGACTCATAATCCGTTGGTCCCAGGTTCAAATCCTGGTGGGCCCACCAGTCACAGATCCTGTACGAGAACCTTTTTTCCGGGCCGGTCCCACCATTCTGCTTGGCGGCATCGTCGAACGCGGCGGCAGTCACGATGCTTTCTCCGGGTTATGCCATCCTCCGATATCGGCGGCCAGCCGGTCGGCTTCAGCCGGTCCCCAGGAACCCGGCTCGTAGACTTG
Source organism: Terriglobia bacterium (assembly GCA_050745645.1). Lineage (GTDB taxonomy): Bacteria > Acidobacteriota > Terriglobia > UBA7540 > UBA7540 > RH2-MAG17b. The sequence continues at coordinate 1,938 of JBOGJZ010000411.1, forward strand.
AACGGCTTTATCAGTTTCGAGCACCGGGTCTACAATCGACCACGCAGCCTCCACGGCGTCCTGGCGAACGAAGAGCAACGCATCGCCACGCATCGCGTCGGTAAGCAGCCTCTCATAGGCAGTCAGCTCTCCAGACTGGCTGGTCTTGACGGCAGAAAGCTCTGAGGGCATAGAGACCATCTCTTCACCCGGACGCTTGATCCTAGCGCCAAGGCTGATGGAAAGATCAGGGCCGAGCCGGAAGCGAAAATAATTATTTTCCGCATCCAGGGCGCTCAGCGGCGGCCGCTTCAGCTTCACGAAAACTTCGGTTGCCGATACCGGAAGGCATTTGCCTGCCCGGATTAGAAATGGCACGCCTGCCCAGCGCCACGAATCGACCTCCAGGCGTATGGCGGCGAAGGTTTCCACCTGTGACCCCGCAGCGACTCCCGGCTCGTCGTGGTAGCCTCGGAACTGGCCGCGCACCAGATGCGCAGGATCAAAGGGCGGGATCATGCGGAACACCTTGACCTGCTCGTCGTGCAGCGACTCGGAGTACATAGCCGTCGGCGGCTCCATCGCCAGCAGGCTGACCACCTGAAGCAGGTGATTCTGGATCACGTCGCGAATCGCGCCCGTCTGGTCGTAAAATCGTCCTCTGCCCTTGACGCCAAAGGCTTCTGCCATCGTAATCCGCACGCTCTCGACATAGTTGCGGTTCCAAATCGGTTCAAGGAATGTATTGGCAAAGCGAAAGAACAGAAGGTTCTCGACAGCTCCTTTGCCAAGGTAATGGTCAATGCGATAAATAGCCGTCTCCGGAAAGGCGGCGTGCAGAATGGCGTTCAATTTTTGCGCCGACCTAAGGTCCCGGCCAAAGGGTTTTTCCAGGATGACACGAGCGTTTTGGGCGCAATTCGATTTCGCGAGCGCTTCCACGACTTGGCCGAATAAGCTGGGCGGGATGGCCAGATAATGAGCGGGACGCGCGGCGCCATCGAGCTTCTTACGCAGTTGCTCAAAGGTCGCCGGGTCCTGGTAATCACCATCGATGTAGTCAAGCAACTTCAGGAGTTTGCCGAAGGCGCTTTCGTCGACGCCTCCGCCGTGCTGCATGAGGCTGTCACGGGCTCGGGCGCGAAACTGATCGATCGTCCAACCTGATTTGGCGACGCCGATCACGGGAACATCCAGACTCTCCCGCCGGATCATGTTCTGGATGGCTGGAAAAATTTGCTTGAAGGCAAGGTCGCCGGTTGCGCCAAAAAAAACCAATGCATCGGCGGGAGCCGCGCGAACGGCATTATTACTCAGGATGGCGTCGCCTGCGGAGTTCATGCTCATCGCTTGAGTCTCCCCGGTTAATGAATCTCTGGTCTGCCCTGGCGCAGGTTGCTGGAAAAGTCCATTGTGTCATGCTGAGCAGAGCGAAGCATCTACTTATTGTGTTGAAAGGCAAGACCTTAGATTCTTCGCTCAGAATGACACACTCCAAGACGTTTTTTAGTAACCTGCTAATTTATCAACTGGCGGGAAGCATGTTCTTTTCATCCCATAGGCGAAATCCGCCGCGGAACGCGTTGTCATTATCACCCAGGCGTGCTCCCGGAGGCAGTTTCTTGAGCTTATTGACGTTCCCTCCACCCAAGACCACGTAATCGGTCTCCAGGGCGCGCTTCAGTTGCTCCACGACGGCAGTAACGTGATGCCGCCACTTGCTCTTCCCAAGGCGCTCGAGACCGCGAATGCCCAAATAGTCCTCATAAGTTTTGCCGTGCTTGTAGGGTAGATGCGCCAACTCCATCGGTTCAAGAACTCCGTCAACGATCATGGCCGAGCCAAGTCCTGTCCCAAGACCGAGAAAGAGCATACGGCCGCCCCGGTAGCTTCCCAGCGCTTGCATGGCAGCGTCATTGATAAGCTTAACAGGGCAGCCGAAGGCTTTGCCAAAATTAAAACCCACCCAACCGCCGCCAAGATTGTAGGGTTCACGGAGAGGGCGTCCATGGGTTGCAGGTCCGGGGTATCCTATCGAGACCACGTCGTACGCCCAATCCTCCGTCAGCCGCTTCACATCTCGAACCATTTGACCGGCAGTCATCGCAGGGCCGGAGGCTGTCTCACGCTTTTCTTTTTGTCCCGTGGCCAATACCTTGACGTGCGTTCCCCCAACGTCAATCACCAACACCTTTACCTTGCGGGTGTTCTTCCGCGACTTGGCCATATTTTCTCCGGGGGCACAAACGCTTTGGAGTGCGGGAGCGGTAGCCGCGGTCATTCGGACCTCGATTGACCGTGGGTTTGCCGTTGGAGGAAAAAGCCCACGGTCAATTCACAGGATGAATTGACCGTGGCTACCCGCTCATACCAATTTTCGGTCAAACATAGTATTTAGGCGGGGGCTGGAATTCCTCACGGTGTCATTCTGAGCGTAGCGAAGAATCTGTTTTTCTCGCGCCTTGCAAGCAGATCCTTCGCTGCGCTCAGGATGACGGCGCCTGCAGCATCCCCCTAAACGACCCCATGGTTGACGTCAAATCCGTATCAGTAATGACAGGTTTTCAAGATTCTTTCAACAGTCTGCCAAACTAACGCACTACTAGTGTGAGGCTGGTGTTCCGCGTGACCGCTGAGGCGCCTGCGCCGGTGGTTCCGGTCACCGTTAAGGAATAGGTTCCGGCTGGCGTCCCGGGATTAGTGTTGCCACCGCCGCCGCCACTTCCACCTCCGCCTCCACAGCCAGCCATGACCAGTACAGCAAGCAAACTTACGGGTAACCCAATACCCCAGGTCAACTTCCTGAGACTGGTGGCCCAAACTTTGCGTCTGAATCCCAAAAGAAGCCCTGCGAAGATGCTAAGGCCTGCTAAGCCGGCAAGCAAGAAATGCGGGCCAGCCGCGGGCGGCAGAAGCCATGATGTTGGCCCCGCAATAGCTGCGGCTGTAGTGCTTACGGTCACGGTCACGGTTGCAGGGGCAGACCCACTCAAGGTGACTGAGCCTGGTGAAACCGAGCACGCCGCCTCCGATGGAGCTCCGCTGCAACTCAGGCTGACTGGCTGATTAAACCCGCCCAGGCTGGTCAGGGCAACCGAAAAGGTGGCTGATTGGCCCGGCATAACTGTCGCTGAAGACGGAGAAGTTGGCGCGCTTGCAAGTGAGAAATTCTGGCCTGTTCCGGTGAGGGAGATTGTCTGAGGACTGCTGGCTGCGTTATCGGTGATGGTAAGCGTTCCTGTCGCAGTTCCTACGGTCGTCGGGTTGAACGTTACACTAACATTGCAGCCGGCTCCCGGCTGGACGCGGTTTGTGCAGGCGTTGGTGACGGCAAAGCCGGCGCTGGCGGCAGCGCTGCTGACCAGCAATGGACTTTCCC
>JBOGJZ010000412.1:0-3979 GCA_050745645.1 Terriglobia bacterium
CTATCAAAAACTTACCGGAGGAAAGGTCGCTGCCGAAGATCTCCTGCGGCGATCCTTTGAATTTTTGCTGAAACGCGAGCCGAAGGAATCCATCCTGACTGAGTTCGACTTGCCTCTGATCGGGCGGTACTTCCCTGAATACGAGACCGAAATTAGGAAATGGGTCGAAGCCTGAGCCTTACCTCCAGCCGAGCGGGCGCGCATACTTTCCGCCCTTGCATTCAAACGGCTGCTCTCACGATGCTCGATCCGACAGCGATTTGAGCAGGGCGTAAACTCGCGCCACCGGAAGTCCAACCACGTTAAAGAAGCAACCTTCAACCCGTGTAACGAACTTGGAAGCCAACCCCTGGATGCCGTAACCGCCGGCCTTGTCAAAAGGTTCGCCGGTTGATACATAGGCTTGTATTTCGTCTTCATCAAGGCGGCAAAACGTGACCGCCGTCGTTACCACCTCTAAAGCGTGCAGGTGGGCAGGGGCGCAGATAATGCAAACTCCGGTCAGAACGCGGTGCGTGGCGCCCGAGAGCAGCCGCAGCATCCGGCGGGCGTCTTCGACATCCTGCGGTTTTCCCAGGATTTCGCCATTGAGTTCCACGGTGGTATCTGCGGCCAGCACCAACCTGCCGGGCAGACAGATTTGCGCTACCACGGATGCTTTCTCGCGAGCGAGCCTGCGGACGTACTCTTCAGCGGTTTCGCCGTCAAGACGCGATTCGTCAATATGGGCCGGGAGCGATTCAAACTCGACGCCCGCGTTGCGCAGCAACTCCCGGCGCCGGGGCGAGGCAGAAGCAAGAATCAGAGTCATAAGGAATGGATTATAAGTCTGTTTCAGCCGGGCGCGAGTTCGTGTGCTACAATCGACCTCCGCGCAGCGATTCACAATCAGGTTGCTGAAAAAACCGGTTGGTCATGCCTTCGCGGGTGTCCCGGCAAGCCGGGACATGAGCGACTGTTAGCAGGTTGCTGAAAAAGTCCATTCTGTCATGCTGAGCGTAGCGACCTGTCCCGGCGAAGTCGGGAAGCATCTGCTTGCTGTCTTGAGAGGGAAGAACTTAGATTCCTCGCGGAGTTTACCCTGAGCGAAATACGGAGATTCCTCGTTCCACTCAGAATGACACGCGCAGAGCCTGCCCTGAGTAGAGCGAAGGGGCTCAGAATGACACACTCCAAACCTTTTTCAGCAACCTAATTGGACCGGCCGGGTGGTGACGTCGATGGAAGAGCTTGGTAAAATCTGGCCACAGATATTCAAGGAGCGTGTTTTGGCTGGCCGGGCGCCCCTCTTACTGATTTTGACCCCATTATGGCCGCGCATTGTGGGGAAGCTGATCGCGCGAGAAGTTCAGCCGATCTCTTTCTGTGATGGCATCCTTACTGTGGCAGCGTCATCCGAATGCTGGGTCATTCAGTTGCGAAATATGTCTGAACAGGTACGCTGCCAGATCAACGGATTCCTGGGGGGGGCGGTTGTGAAGGAGTTGCGTGTGCGCCGCCATAAGATGTGGAAAACTCAAGCGCCTCCCGCAGCCGGAAATCCTGAGCCGGCGCTCCCGCTCGACGCAGCCGGAAAACTGTGGGAGCAGGCGGACGTGAAATTGGATCGCGATCTTGCAGGAATTGTGGAACGGTCTTTTGCGAAGTATTTTTCGCGGCAAGCGAAGGAGACGAAACGATGCTGCTGACGGAGAAAGACGTGCGCTATGCGGCGGCTCTGGCACACCTCGAGCTGAGCGATGAAGAAGTGCGCAAGTTTCAGACTCAGCTCGCCTCCATTCTCGATTACATGCAAAAACTCAACCAGTTGGATACAAGCACGGTTGAACCCATGGCTCAAGTGCTCGCGCCGGGGATGCAGAATCCCTCGCTGCGGCCCGACTTGCCTGCACCGTCGCTCTCTCAGGAAGAAGCCGTAGGCGCCGCGCCGGAGAGCGAAGCGGGTCTATTCAAAACGCCGAACGTGATCGAAAGGGAGTGAGGCGGCAGGGTAGCGCAGCAGAGTTTGTGCATTTCAAAAGCCGCAGGGTCCAAAGGCGGACCCGGCGCTACAACGAAGCAAAGGGCGCAGATTTTCTGAGAAGCGAAAGTCTGAGCTAGTGTTGCGTGACGCAAATACGTTGACCCGGCATGCCGCCCTTTAGGGCGGCATGCCGGGCATAAAGCCCGGCGCTACAATGAGACAGCATCCGGGTGATAAGTCATCGAAATTCCGTAACGCAACGCTAGCCGGGTGCGCCCCCCCTAATGCCAACGATGGACTGGATAGAAACGCCGGCCACCGCGATTCGCGATGCAGTTGCGGCGAAGAAAATTTCTGCCGAAGAGATTTGCCTGGAGCACTTGAAGCGCATCGAGGCAAAGGACGCTGAGGTGCGCGCCTACCTTACCCTTTGCCCGGAACGCGCCTTGGCCCAAGCGAAGAAGATCGATGCGATGGTGGCGCGCGGCGAGCCGCTGCCGGAGCTGGCCGGCGTGCCGGTGGCAGTGAAAGACGTGATCGTGACGCGCGGCGTCCGCACCACGTGCGCATCGAGAATTCTGGAAAACTACGTGCCGCCCTACGACGCAACCGCCGTCGCGCGCCTTGAAGCGGCGGGCGCCATGATTTTGGGCAAGGCCAATTGCGATGAGTTCGCGATGGGCTCATCGACCGAGAACTCCGCCTACTTCCCCACGCGAAATCCAGTAGACCTCAGCCGGGTGCCGGGCGGCTCAAGCGGCGGCTCCGCGGCTGCGGTCGCGGCCGGCCTGAGCGCGGTGGCGCTGGGGTCAGACACCGGAGGCTCCATCCGCCAGCCCGCCGCCTTTTGCGGCGTTGCCGGCATGATGGGAACTTATGGCCGCGTTTCGCGCTATGGCCTTGTGGCGTTCGCGTCCTCGCTCGACCACGTTGGCCCCTTCGGGCGCACGGTGCGCGACGTGGCGCGCACACTCAAAGTGATTGCAGGACGCGACCTGGCGGATTCAACTTCGGCGGATATTTCCGTGCCGGATTACGAATCAACGCTTGAAGATAGTGTCCAAGGTTTCAGGGTGGGCGTGCCACGCGAGTTTTTTGAAGGCTTGAGCGCGGAAGTCGGCGGCAACATTCAGAAGGGAATTGACCTGCTGGCGAAGCTCGGCTGCCGCATAACTCCGATCAGCCTGCCGCACACTGAGTACGCCATCGGATGCTACTACATCATTTGCACCGCCGAGGCCAGCTCCAACCTGGCCCGCTACGATGGCGTGCGCTACGGCCTGCGCGCCTCCGCTTACGAGGACCTGCGGGAGATGTACCGCAAGTCACGGGCTGCCGGATTCGGCGCGGAAGTAAAACGCCGGATTATGCTTGGCACCTACGTTCTGAGCTCCGGCTATTACGATGCCTACTACCGCAAGGCGCAACAAGTACGGTCCCTCATAACCCGTGATTTTCTGGAAGCGTTCAATAAAGTCGATGTGATCGTCACGCCCACTTCCCCCGTTCCGGCTTTCAAAATCGGCGAACGCACAGACGACCCGCTGCAAATGTACTTGGCCGATATCGATACTGTTACCGCCAGCCTTGCCGGAATCCCCGGCATTTCTGTCCCCTGCGGCAAAACGCACAGCGAGCCGCGCCTTCCGGTGGGGATGCAAATTCTAGGCAAACATTTCGACGAAGTGCGCCTGCTGCAAGTCGCGCACGCCTTCGAAAAATCCGGCGGATTCGAGCTGTAGCTAAACCATCGTTTTGAAGCTGTGAAAAAGAGAAAGCCTCACGCAAAGATGCCAAGAAACGCAAAGAAGTACAAAAAAGCACTTGACACGGCATCGCCATTTCTGAGAGGCTCCCCGCTTTTGGGCAGGTGAGTTGGCGGTCACATAATGTCCCGTTAACGCTCAGAACAGCACTTCAAAATCCACGTTGGGAGGCGCTATGGCTGGCAGAATTGACTTCCGCAAACTGGAAAGCCCCCTGGCGTTTCAACAACTGTGCGAGAGGCTCCTCGCC
>JBOGJZ010000413.1:0-18187 GCA_050745645.1 Terriglobia bacterium
GGACCCAGCAGCCATTTATGGCCGTCGGCAGAGAGCCCGGCGATTTTAGCTTTCTTGACGTCGAGTGGAAAGGCGCCCAGGCCTTGAATGGCGTCCACGAACAGCAGCACGCCACGATCTTCGCATAGCCGCCCGAGGCTCTCCAGATCAAGCCTGTATCCGGAGAGGAACTGAACAAAGCTCACTGTAACCACCTTCGTCCGGGGGTTTAGCGAGCGGGCGATGCGATCCAGATCAATGCGCCCTTCTGGCTGGCTGACCAGGCGTAACCGGACTCCTCTGTTTTCGAGCAGCTTCCAGGGATAATAGTTAGCCGGAAACTCCTCCTCAACCGAGACAACCTCGTCCCCCTCAGCCCACTCTAACCCAGTAGCGAAGAGCGAAATTCCCTCGGAGGTGTTCTTCACGAAGGCGATTTCATCTGGTCCGGCGTTGATGAGCGAGGCGGCAACGGTCCGCACATTTTCGATGGTCTCCAGCCACTGGTCGATAGGCTCGATCCCGCGATGGTGCACTTCTTCAATCTGGCTGACCATCGCATCCCGGACCACGGTGGGAATCGGAGAAACAGCGGCATGATCCAAATAAACGGCGGAGCGCGTAACGGGAAATTGCAATCGGTAAGATTCAATGTCGAGTGGCATGAATGAAGAGCAGCGAACCCGCGCAACGGGAGAAGGCATTAGTATATAATGAATGGGGTGATCCCGCCAGGGAGTTAACCGTGAAGAAATTGCATCTAGCCGTATATTTTCTGATCGCGCTGCTGGTGGGCGCCGCGCTGCCCGCCCGGGCGGATAGCAAGAAGGATAACCCAAACGACATTGGAAATCGTAAAGTAGCCGGCTGGAGCATCATCTCTGAGCAGAAAGAAATAGCGATCGGCAAGCAGTATGCGGATCAAATTGACCATTCCGTGAAGCTGATCAAAGATCCAGTGGTCGATGAGTACGTCAACCGCCTAGGGCAAAATCTCGCCCGGAATTCAGATGTAAAAATCCCGATCAGCGTGAAGGTCATAGATGACCCCACGATCAACGCCATGACGCTGCCCGGCGGCTTCATTTATGTAAATAGCGGAACGATCCTCGCTGCCGACAACGAAGCCGAGCTGGCCGGAGTCATTGCCCATGAAATTGGCCACGTTGCTGAGCGCTCTTGGGCTTCCGAGATGACCAAGCGGACGCTGCTGCAATTTGCCATGCTGCCGCTGATGTTCACCCCTCTGTCGCTTGGCGCCTATTACGGGATCGGCGCCGCGATGAATGGCATTCCGATAGCCTTCCTGAAGTTCGACCGTTCCCAAGAGTCGGGAGCTGACTTTTTGGGCATTCAATATATGTGGAAGTCGGGTTACGATCCCAATCAGTACATTGCCTTCTTCGGGAAAGTCCTGAACGAGGAGCGCCAGAGCCCAGGAAGCGTGGCTTCAATTTTTGAAAATCACCCGCCCACGCCGGACCGTATCATCAAATGTGAAGAGGAAATCAAGGGTATCCTGCCTAAGCGAAGTGAATATCTGATCTCGACTTCGGAATTCATCAACATGAAGAGCCGCATGGAAACTCTTCTGACTGTGCACCGCAAGAATAACAACCAGAACTCCCCGACTCTGGAGCGGCGTCAGCCGCAACCTGGAACAGCCGGCGCGCCGCCTTCTTCCAGCCCGCAAGGCCAGGATACCGGGGACAAGCCGCCAGTGCTCAAGCGCACCAATTAGTTTCGCCCAGCCAAGGCAGTCTTTAGCTTCGAGAGGCAGCAGAGTGTTGAGATGCCCAGGCTCGCCATGTTGAGATCTCCCTCATTCTGAGCCGTAGCGCTCCCCTTCGCTCTGAGCCCGTTTGATTCTATCGTTGTCATTCTGCGCGGAGTGAAGAATCGCAAGGCAAGCTCAGCGAAGCATCTACTCTTCGCTCAGGACGAACGATGGGTCCGGAATTCAAGTGCGGGATTGATGGGTGGGAACGGCGACGCCGAGTTTGCGCAAGGCGTCAGCATAGTACTTCTTGTAAAGGATTTCCCATTCCGCACTTCCCTCAGGAATGGTTCTCTTTTGAGAGGCAATCTGGTCGCGGACGCGCCGGTCGATCTCTTCTTCTTCGCGCATCAGATTGTTCAAGATCTTAATGATTTCTTGGCGGATCGTGTTTGGCTCTTCATAGATTTCCACCTCGTCCAAGTCCGAAATGGCGGTCATCAAGACCCGCCCAAGCTGGCTGATTTTTTCCGGAGTAAGTTTCATCGCGTCTGGAAGGCGGAATTCTAAAGGATGACGTTTCGGTCGCGCACCAACTGCCTCTTCACTTTCTTGAACATCTCCTCATAGGAAGCGCCGACTTCCTTCATTTGCTCATCGTAGCCATCGAGGATCTTCCGCACTTCTTCGTTGATACGGTCTTCCGTGCTCAGTTCCTGAAGCATCACCTGGGTGATGACTTCGTTGACGTAAGCGGGTTGGTCAAATGCGATCAAGCCCTCCGCCGTCAAGCGCTTCAAAATCTCCTTGGAGAGGTAAGAAACGTGCTCACGAGAGAACCGCATGGATGGCTTCCTTGACCGGCGTTATAGCATAGTGTATATTCGACACTTTCAGGGTGTCAAGGTTGGCTGCTCTACGGAAGATGCGGACGGGGGGATGTCCCACGCAAGGGGTTCGGGCGGTTAGCTCAGTTGGTCAGAGCGTCTGCCTTACAAGCAGAAGGTCATCCGTTCGAGCCGGATACCGCCCACCAAACATCCGAAATATCGCGCACGAAGCCGAGGGGCTGTTTTGCGCGCTCGCGTCCTTCAGCCAGCTGAAATTCATCTCTACTGGCGCCGTCGCGGGCCATCCGCGGCGTTGGCGGCGTGTGCCGCCGAAAGTGGTTCTGTAAGTCTGTAACCGCAGCTTTCGCTCGATTCAGGGGACGTAGTTCAGCTGGTTAGAACGCATGCCTGTCACGCATGAGGTCGCGGGTTCGAGCCCCGTCGTCCCCGCCAGCTAATTCCTTCGGATTCGATCTCATTATACTTTCCATTGCCTGGAAAATTGGCTGAACTGTGCAAAAACCGTGCGAAAAGCCGGTCAATTTGGCTTCGCTATGCTAAAAGTCTCGGGGTGCTCATTGACCTGGCGACCCAGTCTTCCCAGGGCCTCTCGCATCATGTTGAGCTTTGCCTGACTGTAACGCTTGGAGACTCTGGAATCGCCTTGCCGAAGCATCTGGGTGACGAAATGATCGGCAACCCCGCCTGAACTCCGCTCCGGGCAAGCCCCGCGATTCACAGCAAAGCAACGCCACGGCCTCGGCTTCGACTTCCCGAGCATCGCGGGGTGTGATTTCTGTGTCCGCAAGGTCGCCTTCTTCGCAGCGAAGAAGGGCATGAGCTATTTCATGGAACAGGGTCTTATAAAGGAGTGCCGCAATTGAGCTGACGGCAATCTTGCCGCCACGCTTGGCATAACCCTGGACGTTGCCGTCCAGGTCCTCAAACGGCACGCGCTCGATTTTCAGGGCTTCCAGCGCCTTCTGTTCATTCCATTCCGGGATGGCAGGCGCTCGAAACTCCGCACCTTCGGTCCGGGAGAGAACAAACCAATTGTTTTTGTAGGTGAAGCGGGCAAAGGTGAACTGCTCATCCTGCTGGCTGCCGTCGCTGTTCGTAATGGTGCGGGTGCGCTTGCAGACGAGCGGTATGCAGAGGGTCAAAGCCTTCTCGCCCTTCTTCACACGCCGGTTAAATTCCTTCCACTTCGGAAATGTCGATAGTGGCCCCGGTGGGATTCGGCGCTCAAAGCACTGAAATAAAGCCAAGAGCCAGCAAGTAGCGCAGAGTTTTGTTGTTAAAACTCTGATTCCATAATGGCGTCGGCTCCTTCGCACCGGTAAGCTTGGTTTGCAGTCTCGACCAAGGCTGCCGGGAAAGGAACCGAACATGTCGATTATCGGATGTGATTTGCATTCGCGCTACCCGATAATTGCGAGGTTGGAGACGGAGACCGGCGAGAGGGTGACGCTCCGGTTGGAACATGAGAGTGGAGAAGCCAGAGCGTTTCACTTGAGCCTGCCGAAGCCGGCGCTGATCGGGATCGAAGCGACCGGCTACACGCAGTGGTTCGAGCGGATGGTGGCGGAGCTGGGTCGCCAGTTGTGGGTCGGGGATCCGGCTGAGATTTGGGCCCGCTCCGTGCGGCGGCAGATCACCGACACCCGGGCCGCCGAGCACCTGTTCGATTAGCTGCGGACGAAGCGATTTCCGAGGGTTTGGGTTCCGAGGCCCGAAGAACGCGATCTGCGGCAACCGCTGAAGCACCGGCACAAGCTAGTGGGGATGCAGACGTCGCTGAGGAATCAACTTCACTTTCTGGCGATGAGCCGGGGAGTGTGCCGGAAGCAGAAGCTGTGGAGCGAGAGGGGCCGAGCCGACTTGGACGGGCTGAGCTTGGGTCCGTGGGCGAGCCGGCAGCGGGCGGCCAATAGGTCATCCGGGCATCCAGGCAGTTCTGAGCCAGAACTGATATCAGTGCGCGTTCAGCGGATGATGCGTTAGCGACAGGAAGTATCTGCACAAATTGGGTAAAGAATCGAAGCCCCTCTTTTCCGCATATCCTAACACCGTGAGCCGGCCCTTTGCGAATTGCCACATTGCGTCAGAATTAAGCAGGCCCACCAGATACAGGTCGTTAACAGGGATAAAAATCTAGTATTGCTCAAGTACCCTTTTATAGATGCCCTGTAGCTTAAGGCGCAGCCGCGGGATGCGCAACGTGATTATCTGGTGGTATTTCACCAGCGCAGTAAGACCACCCGGAGAAGCCTCACGAAGACTTCTGTGACGGTGACATTGCAACAGAGGCTTCGCTGGTAAGGACACGGAAAACGAATGTTTCCTGAAGATATAGCCGTACGAGGGAATCGGCATGGTTGAGGTAGCCGATCGAAACATCCTGCCCGATGCTCAGCTCGAAATCGCCGCCTCGTGTAGTCAGGACAAACGCGCCTTCAATTGCCGGCGCCCAGACAAGGTTGCCGTCAACGATACGCTTCATGTGTTCAAGGACGGGATATCCGTGATCGCGGGTCTCGGCGAGTGCCGTATATTCGTTGGCTCCAAGCACCACCGAGTAGGGTCCATTCACACCTACAAGGCGTAGCTGGCTCAATGCGTGTGCGACCGCGTCGGGGTAATCACGCACGTCCGCAGGAAGCGTCTCGATTGGATTGCTGGTGCCCTCCCGAATGCCCTGGATGTTCGCCTCGCGGTACCCATTGAAGATGGCGCGGTCTTCCGCAAAGGCAAGTTTCTTCGCGGCGTCTTTCGCAGGCTGCCAATTGGAGTCATGCGATCCACGTTCCACATCATCGATCGTCTGACGGGATAGCTCAAACGGCGCCCGCAACTCCACGAGGAGCTTCACGTCGCGCCCGTTTGCGATGATGCCCTCAGCGGGAGCGGAGATTGACCGCAAGTGGCCGGTCGCCACTCCGGGCAGAGCGATTCCGCCGGGCGAAGGGACGTCAACAACCCGTCGTCCGGCCAGATATCGCTTCAGTGTCCTCGCCGTCTCTTCCTCAATCTGCGACCATGCAGCCCCTGAGATGGGCGCGAGCTCTCGATGGAGATTATTCATCTTTTTCTCCTTTAAGTGACCTTATTCTGAGTGATGTATCGTGCGCGGACGAGGCCGAAGGCGCGTCAGATGCCGGCGATGTCTCGATTGAGGCGGGGTCTGGCTCGTCAGCGCTGAGGTTGTCGAGAAACGCCGCTGATGGCGCGAAAAACAAGCTGCCGGTGACTGCGCGGCTGAAATCAAGCAGGCGATCATAGTTGCCCGGCGGTCGCCCGATAAACATGTTCTCCAGCATCTGCTCCGTTATCCGCGGAGTCCGGCAGTATCCGATAAAGTAGGTTCCGAATTCTCCGTGACCGGGTTTACCGAAGGGCATGTTGTCCCGCAGAATATCAACTTGTTTCCCATCCTCAACAATGGTGGTCAGTGCGTTGTGGGCGGAAGATGGTTTCACGGCGTCGCTCAGCTCAATATCGGAAAGCTTTTTACGGCCTATGATCCGCTCTTGTTGCTCTATTGAAAGAGCGTTCCACCCGTTCATGTTGTGCAGGTATTTCTGAATGATGACGTAGCTTCCGCCCGCAAACTGAGGGTCTTCTCCCGCGACGAGCGACGCATTCAGAGCGGCCTCCCCCCGTGGATTTTCTGTCCCGTCGACGAATCCAATCAGGTCACGCTCTTCGAAATAGCGGAAGCCATGAGTCTCGTCAACAGCAGAGACTACTCCTCCAATCCGCTCCATGATCTGGGTAACCAGCTCGAAACACAAATCCATCCGCCTAGCGCGGATGTGAAACAACACATCTGCGGGAGTAGAGACCGCATGGCGTTCCCCCGATCGTATCTCGCGAAACGGATGAAGTTCGGCTGGCCGAGGTTTTCCGAAGAGCCTATCCCATGCATCCGATCCGAATCCCACAACGCACGAAAGCCCTGCCTCTACGGCACGGAAATCGACCGCGCGAAAAATTCCAGAGAGATCGGCGCAGAACGATCGTACTGTGGCGTAGCTCTCGCGGTCCGGCTTAATACAAACGACCAGAAATATTGCCGCGCTGGTGAGTGGCGCAAGAACGGGCTGAGGAATAACGATTTCATTTAGCTCCTTGGGTGTATTCATCTCTTCAATCTCGCTCCACAGTTATTCTCAACTCTGGTAAGTATCACATTCCTCGATTGCTTCGCACGTTTTGACCGCTCTGCCTTGACGTCAGATCACATGCAATCGTCGTTTTGGCGATGGGGTTCAGCTCTCCTGCATTCGTTTGAATCGACCATCAACACTTTACACACGCTGATATCAATCCATCCTTCGGATGCCCACCTCATCAAGGTGGGCCAATAGATCCGCGGGGTCTTGGTAGACGCGGTACGCGCCAACCTGCTGCAATTCCTCTCGGCCGTATCCTCCAGAAAGAACACCTAACCTACACCCAGGCACCCTGCGCGAGGTGCAGCAAGAAGGCTCCAAACGCTATCGCCAACAACCATCGTCTTCTCGATGGGTATCGCAGGTTTAGCCGCCGCAGTCAGAAAGAGAGCAGGGGCAGGCGAAGCGCGTCACCTCGTCAAGATGAGGACTTGGGCCCGCGTTACAACATCGCCCCCTTCCAGCCGGTCCCGATTATACGGCAAGATGATGGCCGGCGGACCGTAGCTATCGTGCGGTGGGGCATGGCGCCGTTCTGGGCCAAGGATGTCTGAATCGGCTACAGGATGATTAACGCCCGCAGCGAAACGGTCCTGCAGAAGCCGGCCTTCCGGGGTTGATTTGCGAAGCGCCAAAAACTGAAAAAACGCGAAACCTCCTCGGCCTCCTTTGAGTTTTAACTTTTGCCTTGGCCGCTTACTCAGTAGAGCTTGTTTTGCTGGGCTCACCACTGAGGTTCTGATATCCTCCGTAGTTTGCAATCTTCGTTCCGATTTGGTGAATCAATGAAGCTCGGCCTGTCTTTGGGTTCGGTTTGAGGCCTACCAACACAGCGATGCCTCTCAATTCGCGAGCAGAATGCAGGGGTGCATCTTCAAGGTTGGCTCGCAGCTCATTGAGGTGGACGTCGCCGGTCTGGATGGAATCGCACTGCTCAAGCGGCTGGCCTGGGACGGCGTGCTCGAAGATTGCCGGGTCCTTATGATGACATCGCCTTCGGTCGCCAATGAAGCGCAATTAGCCCTGGAATTAGGCGCAGCCGATTACATCACTAAGCCCTTTAATCCACCAGTGGTGGTTCAGCACATCCGGCGCGCGCTGGACGGCGCATGAGAATAGCTGAAAAACCCCAGGTTGTCATGCTGAGCGGCAGCGAAGGGAGTGGCTCAGTTTGGTTGGTGTAGCGGCGAGTTTACCTCGCCAAGTGGCGGCATAAAGCCGCCTCTACATTCAAACTGAGACACTACCGAAGCGAAGGAAAACACACGGTGAGGAATGCGCTGACCTTGGCTACCCAGCTACCCCAGCTTATCTTAATGCTTCCGTGACAGCTTTCTCGAGTGTTTCCAGGCCCAATCTCACGTCCGGGCCAAGGTGAACGCGCAGCAAACGCCGTTTGCGTTCCGCAAGGACCTGAAAATCTCCGCGAGCCTGCGCGGCTTTAACCACACCGAATGTGAACTTATGGCCCGGGATGGCTAAATCCTCGGCGTCGTCACAGGTAACCTGCAAAAAGACTCCGGTATTGGGCCCGCCTTTATACGCCTGGCCGGTCGAATGCAAAAAGCGCGGGCCAAACCCGAGGCAGGTTGCCACACGCTTAGTATCGCGAATGGAGTGGCGGATAGCCTGCAGCTTGTCCTTGTGCGCCTCATTCATTTCAATGTAGGCCAGCAGGGCGAAGTAATCTCCTGGTTGCAAACGGTTCAAGTGGGCGCGCAAATAGGAAGTGAGCGCCGTACCGCCGGTCGCGCTCTTCTTGAGAGCTTCCGCATTGGCGGCGTCCGCGAAAAGGCTCAGGCCAGCCTCGGAAAAGACCGGCTTTTCCGGCGGCAATGATCCTGACTTTTCGTACTCGGCGGTTAGATT
Organism: Terriglobia bacterium; assembly: GCA_050745645.1. Lineage (GTDB taxonomy): Bacteria > Acidobacteriota > Terriglobia > UBA7540 > UBA7540 > RH2-MAG17b. The sequence goes on from JBOGJZ010000413.1 coordinate 8,571, forward strand.
CCGGGTCGCCACTTTGCTGGCCTCGACGTCCGGCTGGTTGAAGGCGTTGATGCCGAGCAGCGAACCCGCAACCGCGGTGGCGATCTCCCAGCGGAAAAATTCCCGGCCTAGATCGTATGCGTCTTCGAGCAGGATTCTTACCACGGGCTGGCCGGCCTTCTCAAGCAGGCTGATGGCTGCATCCTGCTCCGGGTCCGGCGCTGATTGGAGGCGCAGATAAGCGAAAACGCGATCATGGCCATAAACCTCCGGCGGCCCGAGCTTTTCGCGATCTACAGGGATCAGACCGCGGCCTTGTTTGCCTGTGGACTCCGCCAATAATTGTTCAAGCCATGCGCCAAAATCCCGGATACCCGGTGAGGCGATCAAAGTGACCTTATCACGCCCTTGCAGAGCGAGCGCGCCGAGGATGTGGCCCAATGTCACTCCCGGGTTCTGCTCCGTGGGCACGCAGGCGCTGCACGATGTGGCCATGACCTCGGCGTTGTCGAGCAATCTGGGAACATCGACTCCCATGATCGAGGCGGGCACCATCCCGAAGTCTGAAAGGGCGGAATAGCGGCCGCCGATTGAGGGGACGCCGAAGAAAACGTGGCGAAAGCCATCGCGCTCGGCTGCCTGCTGGAGCTTGGAGCCAGGGTCGGTGATGGCGATAAAATGGTCCCCCGGTTTTCCTGATCCTAGCGTCTGCTGCGCTCGCGCGTAAAAGTAGTCTTTGAAAATATTGGGCTCGAGCGTAGCGCCCGACTTGCTCGAAACAATAAACAAGGTCCGGGCTAAATCGATTTTCTTCTCCACAGCCCTGATCTGAGAGGGATCGGTGGAATCCAAAACATGCAGTTGTGGGTAGCCCGCTATCTTGCCAAACGTCGTGGCCATGACGTCCGGGCAGAGACTCGACCCACCCATGCCCAGGAGCAGCGCCTGGGTGAAACCGGCTTCGCGGGCTTCGGCGGCGATGCTCTCCAAGTGGTGCTTGTGCGAGAGTTGATCTTCCGTGATTCCCAGCCATCCCATCCACTTGCTTTCGTCCGCGCCCGTCCATAGCGCCGCATCGCGAGCCCACAACCGGCGTACCTTGCCTCTAATGCGCCAGTCTTCGATAGAGGCCTTTATCGCGTCCCCAAGCGGTTGCGGGACGGAATAGGTCTGGCGGTCAGGCTTACCTTGAACTCCGGTTTTGCACTGGCGGTCAAGAGCGTTCAGAAGCTGATCGAACGCGTCGGCAAAGAGGCGGACCGCTTCCTTGAGCAACTGATCCGTGACCTCCGGCATGGAAATGCCCGCCTGCTCGAGCGCTTTCATCGTATCGTGCGCTTCCTCGACATGCTCCTCCAGGCTGAGCCGGGCGTGGCCGTGATCGAGGTAGGCTTTGAGCGTCTGCACAGGAACGGTATTGACGGTGTCAGGGCCAATCAGCTCCTCGACGTAAAGCACGTCGCGGTAGAGAGGATTCTTGGTGCTTGTGCTGGCCCAAAGCAAGCGCTGCGTCTGAGCGCCTTTCTTGGCCAGGGCTTTCCAGCGGCCGCTCGAAAAGACCTCTTTGTAATGTTGATAGGCCAGCTTGGCGTTCGCGATGGCGACCTTGCCCATCAAGCCGCGGAGCCGGGCCTGCTCGTCAGAGTTGGTCGCGGTCTTTAGGCGGGCCTCCAGGTGTTTATCTACCAGCGTATCGATGCGGCTCACGAAAAAACTGGCCACGCTCGCGATCTTACTGACATCTCCGCCCCGCGCCGCCAAATCTTCCAACCCTGCGAGGTAAGCTTCAACCACCTGAGAGTAGCGGTCGCGCGCGAACAGTAGGGTGATGTTGATGTTGATTCCTTCACTCAAAAGCTGCCGGATTGCCGGCAAGCCCTCCGTTGTTCCAGGAACTTTAATCATGATGTTTTCCCGGCGCACGGCGCCCCAAAGCCGTCGAGCTTCTTCGATGGTTTTTGGGGTCTCGTGAGCCAAGAATGGAGAGACTTCCAGACTCACATAGCCATCCCGGCGGCCAGTTTTCTCATAGACCGGGCGAAAAGCGTCAGCAGCGGCTTGAATGTCCGGGATCGCCAGCCGCTCATAGACGGTCATCGGATTGTTTTCACCCGCACGGTACAGTTCATCGATGGACGCGGTGTAGTCAGAACTGCCCACAATCGCTTTTTCAAAAATGGAGGGATTTGAGGTGATGCCGCTCAATCCATCTTCTTCAATCAGCCGCGCGAGTTCGCTGCTGCTGATGAGGCTGCGGCGGATAAAATCAAGCCAGATCGCTTGACCAAACTGTTCGAGAGTCTTGAGGTTATTCATCGGGTCTGCTCCTTCGCCAGCCGGCAGGTTGTTCCGAGAGCACGAGGATCGCTGCGGCCGCGCTGAAATAGCTTCTAACCGTTGGATGTTTCTCCCGCCGGTCGCGGTGCTTGCTCATAGGCTGATCTGGCCTGGCACGATGCTGAAAAAGGTATGGAGCACGTCATTCTGAGCGCAGCGAAGAATCGCAGGGCACGATCTTTGCCTTCGCCTGCACGATCCATCCTCCGTCACCCCCGCGAAAGCGGGGGTCCAGGATTAGATTCCCGCTTTCGCGGGAATGACACAGCCATTTTTATCCCAAGTAGTTCGCCGCAGGCACATGAAATCTGCGCTCAAAATAACGCCTCCATACCTTTTTCAGCATCCGGCTGAGCTAGGTCGCCAAAGGAATTCAAAGGATGGCGCAGCCACGCTCTGTCAGCAAGAAGCCAAAGGCTGTTGCCGCAGAAATCAGGACCATCAACCAGAAACTCGGCAAAAGCGCTCTTCGATCCTGCGGATTTTTTCCAGGCGGCGGCGGTGACGCTCTTCTCCGCTGAACGTTGCGGCGAGAAAGGCGCGCGCTAGCTCAAAGGCAAGCTCGTCGCCGATCACCCTGCCACCCAACACCAGCACATTCATGTTGTCGTGCTCAACTCCCTGATGGGCCGAATAAGTATCGTGGCAGAGGCCGGCGCGGACGCCCGGAATCTTGTTGGCGGCGACGGAAGCTCCGACCCCGCTGCCGCAAACCAGGATGCCCCGTTCCGCCTTTCCGTCGCGCACGGCGAGGCCGACGATCTCGGAAAAATCCGGGTAGTCCACGGGCGCGGTGCTATTCGTGCCGGCGTCGAGTACGTCATGCCCCAGATCACGCGCAACTGTGACCAGGCGCTGTTTCAATTCGAAGCCTGCGTGATCCGAACCGGCGATTATTTTCACGAGTTTGTCCCCTTGACGCAAAGCGGCTTTTGGGGTTGGTAGCGCAGACTTTCGCTTTTTAGAAAGTCCGCGGCTTTTCTACTCAGCCTCGCAGACGATGCGCGTCAAAATTTGGAAGTGATATCCCATGACGGCAAGGGTCATTGCCGTGTCAAAAGTTTTGCGGTAGCGGAGAGCAGCGGTTGCGAAAAACTTCCAGTAGCTGCCGCGCGATTCGCTGAAAACGCCCAGCTTGATAATCGAACGCGCAAATGACACATAGTCCCCCCAGACGCGCGGTCTGTGGTTGGGGCTCTTGTAACGGTCGAGAAAGCGCAGGACGCGCTCATAGTAGGCTTCTGGAGTGTAGATGCGGTTCAGGATGTCGCGATAACCCTCCACCAGACGCTGGGCGTTCATTCTGGGGATGAAGTTCAGCCGGAGATCCATGTTGTCGCCGGTGCCTTCGTTCAGAAGCCGTCCTTCGCTCTTGAGCCTCCGGAAGAGCTGCGTATTCGGAAGGGCAAGCAGCAAACCGACCATCGCCACCGGGATGGCGCACTCCTGGATAAACCTGACCTGGCGTTCGAAGATATCCTCGGGATCGCTGTCAAACCCGACGATGAATCCAGCCATCACCTCCAAGAAGTATTAAAGAACCCGATGAACGCTTTCGACAAGGTTCTTGCGGGTGTTCTGCATCTTGTGAGCCTCTTTCAGGCTCTCCTCGACAGGAGTTTCGATTCCCATGAAGACGCGGGTAAAATTGGCGTCCTTCATCATTTGCAGCAGCTCGCGGTCATCCGCCAGGTTTACCGACGCCTCCGTGAAGAAGCTGAAGGGTCGTTTGTGCTGCCGGTTCCAATCCGCAAGCGAGGGCAACAGTTCCTTGACCTTGCGCTTGTTGCCGATAAAATTGTCATCCACGATAAACACCGAGCCGCGCCAGTGAAGCTCGTAAAGTTGGTCCAACTCCGCCAGAACCTGCGCGGGCGTTTTGGTCCGCGGTTTGCGCCCATAAATTTCGATGATGTCGCAAAATTCGCAGTTGAACGGGCAGCCACGCGAGAATTGAATCGCCATGGAGCTGTAATGCTTGGTATTGATCAGGCTCAGCTCGGGCAGCGGGGTCTTGTTAAGCCCAGGCAGCTCAGCGGCCTTGTAAGACGGCTTGAGAGCGCCGCGCTCCAAGTCTTGGACGATCTCCGGCATGAGCTCATCCGCCTCGCCGTACACGACGCTGCCGGCGTGCTGTGGCAATTCCTCGACGCTGCTCGTGATGGGTCCGCCTACCATGGTTTGCAGGCCCCGCGCCTGGCAACGGCCAAGAATTTTCAGCACGCCCTCTTTGTGAACCAACATGCCGCTGACCATGGCTACATCTGCCCACTTCAGGTCGGCATCCGTTAAGGGACGGATATTAAGGTCTACCAAGCGCTTGTTCCAATCCTTGGGCATCATTGCGGCGATGGTGAGCAGGCCCAGTGGCGGGTAGGCAGACTTTTTGCCTTCGATTGGCAGGGCGTGCTTAAAGCTCCAGTATGTATCCGGGAACTCTGGATAAGCCATCAAGACGTTCATTATTGACTCCCTCGTTAGGCAGGCTTTTTTCAGTATACGCTCGCGTCCCCGTCACTGACAATCAGCATCTAACGCCGCATTTTCAGGCCTCTCGCCAGCCGCACCGATTCTTCGCGGAGCTCGTCGTGAGATTCTTCGCTCCGCTCAGAATGACAGGCGAAGGGCTCAGCATGACAAATCGGGGATTTTCAGCGTTCCGTTAGCGCGCTGATCCAACCGGTTCACAAAGAGCGCAGGATGATTATCCTCTCAACTTTACGGAGCAACCCGCCGATGGAAGCTCTGAGGGACGGACTCGAATGCTCAGATGCTCACGGCTCTGAACTGCCGGAGAATGCAAATCGCAGATGAGGTGGCCTATGGACGTTTCAGAACCGGGCGGGCGGGTGTTGGTGGTGGATGACGAGCCGGCGGTTTGCAGCGTCTTGAATGAGGCGCTCGACCGTGAAGGCTATCGCTGCCGAACCTGTAGCAGCGGCGAGGAGGCGCTCAACCTGCTGCGCGAAGAACGCTTTGACGTGGTCATTACAGACCTCTATATGCCGGGGCTTTCCGGCATGGGGCTGATCGAACAGGGCATGCGGGTGCGTCCTGACTCTGCGTTCCTGATGGCAACCGGCGAGGCAGATGCGCGAGTGGGTGTCGAAGCTATGAAGCACGGGGCCGTGGATTATCTTGTGAAGCCCTTCCAGTTGAGCGCGCTCGTCGCAAGTGTGCGCCGCGCCCACGAGAAAAAACTGATGAACATTGAATCTGAAGAACGGAGTAAACACCTCCAGTCCTTAGCCGGAAAGAGGTCAACCCAATTGCGCCAGGCGTTTGAACGGATTGAAAAGAGCCAGGACGAAACCCTCGGCACGCTTGGGGTGTTGCTGGAGGTTCGCGATAACGAAAGCGCTGGTCATGGCCAGCGAGTTTGCCTCTATACGATCGAAATCGCTGAAGCCATGCGAGTGCCTCGCGGCATGATTAAAGAATTCGCCCGCGCCGCGCTTCTCCACGATATCGGCAAGGTTGGCATTCCGGACGAGATCCTGCTTAAGCCCGGCAAGCTGACGCCAGAGCAAATGGCGGTGATGAAGACCCATGTCAGAATCGGTTACGAGCTTCTGCGGCGTCATGAGCGGCTGCGCGGTCCGGCGGAGATCGTGCTGACCCACCACGAGCGTTTCGACGGCTCAGGCTACCCTCAGGGACTCAAGGGGGATCAGATTCCTCTGGGCGCTAGAATCTTCACGATCGCTGATACGCTGGACGCCATAACCACCGACCGTCCATACCGCCGCGCGGCTTCTTTTGATGACGCTTTCGCGGAAATCAAGGCTCAGTCGGGCAGCCAGTTTGATCCGCAGGTGGTTGAGGCCTTCTTTTCTATTCCAGCCTCCGTGTGGATGAAGATTCGCGGCGAAGTTGAATGCGCCGGGGGGAAGCCATATTCGGACTGGCTGACTCCTGCCGCCGGCGAATACATCAGGTGGAACCGCCGGCGCCAGGGTGCGCGCTCGCGTCAGTTCCAAAATTGCTCTGAATCGTGAAAAGACAAACTCAAAAATCCTCCGGCAGCGGTTGTGGCTACGCCGAATCTGCGCCCGTTGAAGGTGCAGAACTCTTCGCGGCGAGAATGGCCGCGCCAGGCAGCCCGGCTGCGGCCACGCTTTCAGCGGAATTATTCACCAAGGTCTTTCAGGCGAGCCCGGCTGCGATCAGCATTGCGACATGCCGCGACGGCCGCTACCTGGAAGTGAATGACAGTTTTCTCCGGATGCTCGGCTATAGCCGCGATGAAGTCATTGGGCGGCCGGCTGCGGAACTCAGCGTCTGGGTGAGCGCTCAAGGCCGTGAAAAGCTCATCCGGATGCTCGATACGAAAGGAACCGTGCGCGGCGAACAGTTCCGGCTGCGCACAAAAGCCGGGGTAATCCGCGATGTCATGATCTCAGCCGAACAGATTTGCGTGCGAGGCGAAGCTTACATCCTGGCCATAACGCAAGACATTACTGAAGCGAGGCGGGCTGCGCAGGCTCTGGCTGAAGGCGAAGCGCGGCAAAGAGCCATTCTGGAGAAGCAGCTCTGGCAGGCGCAGAAGTTGGAATCTGTAGGCCGCCTGGCAGGCGGCGTCGCGCATGACTTCAACAACCTCGTCACTGTGATTGGCGGCTATTCGGATTTGTTGCTCATGAACCTCGCCAAGGATAATTTATTGCGGCGGCATGTCGAGGAAGTCAAGAAAGCAGGTGATCGCGCAGCTTCCCTTACCCGCCAACTTCTGGCGTTCAGCCGCCGCCAGGTGCTGGACCCCCGAATCCTGGACCTGAACACCGTCATCGGCGACGTCGGCAAGATGTTGCGGCGATTGATTGGTGAAGACATCGACTTACTGAACGCTCTCCATCCCGGCGTGTGGCCGGTGAAAGCGGATCCTGGACAACTCGAACAAGTATTGGTCAACCTGGCGGTGAATGCGCGTGACGCCATGCCTGAGGGTGGCAAGCTTACCCTTGAAACAGCCAACGTCACAATGAGCTCCTCCGAGGGTGAGCGATACGAACCTCCTATGCCACCCGGCCATTACGTAATGCTTGCGGTAAGCGACACAGGCGTCGGGATGGATAGCGAAACTGAGAGCCATATTTTCGAACCATTCTTTACAACCAAGGAAGAGGGCAAAGGCACAGGCCTTGGTCTTTCCACGGTCTACGGGATCGTGAAGCAGAGCGGAGGCTACATTTGGGTTACCAGCGAGCCCAAACACGGCACAACCTTTAAAATCTATTTACCGCGAGCTGAAGGGATTGCTCTGCAGGCTTCCGGACCCGGCACGCATTCGCGGCCAACGGGAGGGATAGAGACGGTGCTTGTGGCTGAGGACGAAGCCGCTGTCCGTAGTCTGGTGCGCAATGTCTTGGAATCCGCCGGTTACACCGTGCTTGATGCGGAATGCGGTGACGAGGCGCTGCAAATAGCCCGATCTCGCCACGGGCAGATCGACTTACTACTCACTGACGTCGTCATGCCAAGGATGAGCGGGTGCGAGCTGGCAAAACAAATTCAGGCGCTAGAGCCCGGTATCCAGGTAATCTACATGTCCGGTTACACCGGGAAGGCAATCGTTCACCGTGGCATCCTTGATCCGGATACTATCCTCTTGCAAAAGCCATTCTCGCCGGATGAGCTGGTTCGCAAGGTGCGAGAGACGCTGGATGCCCCCGAACCAGCCCTGGCGCCTCGGTAGCGCCGCCGTCCCGGTGGCATTTGCCGGCAAAGTCTGCTCCAAAGATTTCTGTCAGGCGCCGCTTCCCCCAGGAGGTCACCGCCGCGAAAGCAAGGGTCCAGTGAGGCCCAAAATGGATTCCCGCTTTCGCGGGAATGACATTTTCGCACTTTGTGGGTGGCGCAAGGCGGCATGAGCGACTGCCCTGAGCGACGCGAAGGGATGCCAGCGCTGCCCGATTACACTAGGCCAGACCAGTGAAGATAGGAAAGAATCAGCTCATGACCGGCGAAGTATGCATAAATTGCTGCCGCGCCTAGAAAGCTGCCGTAGGGCCACGGATACTGCCGGAACCGGCGGCTCAAGAGTGCGACGGGAACAGCCACCAGCATCCCGGCGAGCGAGCCGAGAAGAATTGTGACGTAGGTCAGGGGAATTCCCAAAAAGACGCCTACCATCAGCATCAGCATCACATCGCCGAATCCCAGATACTCCTTCTCCGGGTCGCCGAAGCGCCGGAAGAACCAGGCTACGGCGTAAAGCAGGCCTGCTCCGAAAAGTCCTCCCAGCACCGCGCCCGTGGAGGAAGAGAGCGGTCCCCGGAACTCCATACCAGAACGCTGGAACACCCACTCCAGCAGCCCGTCATTCACCGGGACCCAAAAGCTTAAGAGGAGCCCGCAGGCGATCCCGAACAGTGTTACTGAATGCGGGATGATGCGCTCTCTGAGATCGGTGAAGATCACGACAATCATCAGGGCGGCAAAAATCAGCGCTTTGAGAAACTCCCGGGTCAGGCCAAACTCGGCGAGGCCTCCCACGAAAACGAGTCCTGTTAAAACTTCCACGGCCGGGTAAAGCGCGGAAATGCGCTTTCTGCACCCGCGGCACTTGGCGCGCAACGCGAGGTAACTCAGCACGGGAACGTTATCGTACCAGCAGATGAGTTTTCCGCATTCCGGGCATCGGGACCGCGGCTTGACAATCGATTCGTGTCGCGGCAGCCGGACGATACATACGTTCAGGAAGCTCCCGAAGACAAGGCCGAAAAGAGCGGCGGCAAAATACGCGAGCGGCGGCGGCAGCAAAATCATCGAGACTTCTTCGCGGCGCTTCTGTAAAGACTTAGTGTGCGCTCAGCCATTGTATCATTGCTAAACAGGCGAGCCCTCTCGCGGGCTTCTCTGCCGGCTGCGAGCCTTCGGTTGCGATCGGTGGCGGCAGTGATGGCCTGCGCCAGATCGGCGGCAACACCGGGCTGCACTAGCCACCCGCTTTTCCCATCCTCGACGGTCTCCGGCAATCCTCCTACGCGGCTCGCGACCACGGGGACGCCGTGGGCCATCGCCATGAGCGCGGATGATCCGAGGCCTTCGTCAAGCGAGGGCATGACGAACAGGTCGAGGCAGTTCATCAGAGAAGAAAGGTCATCGAGATAACCAACGAATTGGACGCGGTTGCCGCAGGGCTGATGAAACCACTGCGCCTCCAAGGATTCGCGTAGTGAACCGTCGCCCGCGAGCATCAGGCGCGCATTCTGTACAGAAGGCAAAAGCATCCGAAATGCATCGAGCAGAACCGTTTGGCCCTTTTCTTTGGTGAAGGCGCCCGCGTGCCCAATCACAAA
>JBOGJZ010000414.1:0-4442 GCA_050745645.1 Terriglobia bacterium
GGCAGCCGGTTGGGGTTACAGCAGCTATTACGCCCTTCAATTTCCCCGTCATGATACCGTTCTGGTTTCTGCCTTACGCCATCGCCTGCGGAAACACGTTTATTCTGAAGCCGTCGGAGAAGGTGCCCCTTTCGGCGCAACGCACGTTCGAGCTGCTGGATGAGCTCAAGCTGCCGCCCGGAGTGGTGAATCTGGTATACGGAGCGAAGCCGGCTGTGGACGCCTTGCTCGAGCATCCGGATGTCCACGCCATCAGCTTTGTTGGATCGACGCCGGTTGCGAAATACATTTACGCGCAGGCCTCCGCCCACGGCAAGCGGGTGCAATGCCAGGGCGGAGCCAAAAACCACGTGCTGGTTCTTCCCGATGCGGACATGGACAGCGCCACGCGGATTACAACGGAAAGCGCCTTCGGCTGCGCGGGCCAGCGCTGCCTGGCGGTGTCCGTGGTGATAACGGCTGGAGAAGCCGAGGCACCCTTTAAGAAGCGCATTCTGGAAGCGGCAGCCTCAGTCCGGGTGGGAAACGGCCTGGATGAGCAAGCGCAGATGGGGCCGATAATCACCCCGGAGAGCAAGGCCCGGATTGCGGATCTCGTTTCGCGCGGAGCGGCTGGCGGCGCGAATATATTGCTGGATGGCCGCAACAGCGCGGCGGCGAAAGGACGCGGGAACTTCTTGTCTCCTACGGTCTTGGATACCGCGCCGGCCGGCGCGCTGGCCGAAACCGAGATTTTTGGCCCGGTGCTTAGCCTGATTCATGCGAAGACAGCGGATGAAGGGATTGAACTTCTGTCCCGCAGCTCTTACGGAAACCAGGCGTCCATTTTCACCACCAGCGGCGCCGCGGCGCGCAAATTCCGCTATGAGGTTCAGGCCGGCAATATCGGCATCAACATCGGAGTGGCCGCGCCGATGGCTTATTTTCCGTTCAGCGGCTGGAAGGACAGCTTCTTCGGCGTGCTGCACGCCCAAGGCCGGGACGCCGTTGAGTTTTATACACAGGAGAAAGTTGTGATTGAGCGATGGCCGAAAGATTGGTCTCGCAAGTTCTGATACCGATTTTCCGTCAAACATAGTATTTAGGCGGGGGGTGGAATTCCTCACGATGTCATTCTGAGCGTCACATGGGCCCGCCGCCCACCCATGTAGTTGAAAGTCGCCATGCTCTGTCACCCCCGCGAAGTTTGTCCTCCGCGAAGGCGGGGGTCGAAACATCCTGGATTCCCGCTTGCGCGGGAATGACGGGCTATGGATGACTTTCGAGAATGAGCTGTTCGCTCACAGTCATTGTCATTCTGAGCGAAGCGAAGAATCTCAGTTCTTCTGTTTCACTAGGACACGCAGATCCTTCCCGACTTCGCCGGGACAGGTCGCTTCGCTCAGGATGACAGGCCTTGTTGATTTTTTCACACGTTCTCAAGGCCCGGGTGCAGAAAGTTCGAGGGTCTTCCCGCGGCCGGTTTCCAGGGCGCGCTTATAGATAGCGCCGGCGGCGGCAACGTCCCATAGCGCCATGCCCTCGGATTTGAAAAACGTAACATCTTGAGGTGAGCCGCGGCCCTTGCGTGCGCCCGTAACGATCTGCCAAAGCTCGATGACGTCCATCCACCGCTCCGGTGAGGCTGCGAAGCCCTGAATCAGATCGCCGGCTTCAATCCTTGCCTGCTCGATTGAATCCACCGCAATTACGGCGGCGCGGCGGAGCAGCGCATCGTCTACTTCGGAGCGGTTCTCCATGTTAGAACCGATCGCGTTGACGTGCGCTCCGGCCTTCACCCACTCGGATTTCAGAACCGGATCGCGGGTAGGAGTAGCCGTGATCAGGATATCCGCGGAGCGCGCCGCAGCTTCGGCGCTTTCCACGGGCTCAACTTCGATTCCCAATGACGCGCTCATTTCGCGGCAGAAGGCACGGCGGCGCTCTTCGTTGCGGCTGAAGACTTTCGCTGACTTCAGCTTCCGCACCAGGCTCACTGCTTGGAGCTGGGTTCGCGCCTGGCGGCCCGATCCGATCAATCCCACGGTCGAAGCGTCCGGGCGGGCGAGGTATTTTGTGGCCACGCCGCTTGCCGCTCCCGTGCGAATGCGGCCAAGGTGATCGGCTTCTATCTGCGCCAGCATCTTTCCAGTGTCCGCCTGGTAGAGCAGGCAGAGAAAGGTAATCGAACGGCGCGACGCAACGTAAATCTTCATCCCCAGCAGATTGCTGGCAGGAATGGCTGCTGCCATGTAATGAAGAGAGACGTTCGGCAGCAGGATGCGCCGGCGCGGCTGGTTCACCGTGCTGCTTTCGCCCTGAGCGCGGAAACTGGCCTCAATCTGATCGAGTGCGAGCTGCATGGGGAAAAGATCAATGACGTCAGCTTCGGATAGCAATAGCATCGCTTAATTCACCTCAAGGATTACCGTAGCGCCAGGGTATGGGTTTCTTGCCGGTTATGCCGCTGCGGACTGCGGTGAAGAATAGCCCGCGAGCCGTTGATGGCATGCGCAAAAGCTCTTCGACGCTGCACAGGATGACACGAAAGGCAGTTTTCAGCAAGTTGTAAGCAGTTGTTGATAGATTCTATTCACATCGCACCCTCCTATGGAGTTGGGGCGTCCGAGTGAAAAGGGAAAGGCGGTTACGCTTGGGGGAAAACGAAAAGCAACTGCGCCGGCTGGCGCAGACAAGTGGCCGGCTAACTTGCTAGACAAGGCTAAGTTCCCGGGACCTTCAGCTCGCGGCTAGGCGGGCCAATCGCGCCGTTCAGCGGCTGATTCGTCACGCGCGAATTCGTCTTCCTGAGCGCTGACCCTCTTTACCGCAGCGCGTTGACGCAACTCCGCCTGTATCATCGGAACCAATCGCCGCCTGCGAAGCTCATCGCTGGATAACAGTGACCGGGGCTGGCCCCGGTAACCCAATTCCCAGTAGGATTGTTCGGCTTCCCGGGCGCCGACAAATTTCTTTGCAAGGTGGTAATGAGCGGCCGCTGGTTGATTGACATCGGCCTTGCCTTGCAACGCATGGTCCGACGTAGCGACGCCGACCAAGCAGCAGCACGATTGGTATACTAGCTTTCCGCTCCGCGCGTGCGCCAGCAGCCACGCAAGCCGCTCGTCGCTATAAGCGCTTCGTAGATACTGGCGGATTGCGCGCTTTTTCTGTCTGAGTTCAATGTTCATTAAGCTCCCTCCACGGCGCCCAATCGCTCCTGAACCAGGGTAGACCTCTTCCGGGTGGCGATTTCACGCCCGCAAGTCCCCCTGATGCGCCCCACGTGCCGCTGCGCTGCTTTATCTCCTCACAGCAGAAACGGCTCGGCACTATTGAAGCAATTTGGCATCCAAACAGTTTGGCCGCGCCCCGCAGAGGCTGTCGCTTGTTGCGGCGTGTTTAACCCTTGCATCAGTTAGGTTTGAGCGATGCCTATCGTTCCTTTATTGCATCGATATTATCAACAATGGAAAGAGCGCAATGAAAGGGATTTCCACCAAACGGCAAGGACTTCCCTATGACCCAGGCCCTTGGGTGCGCGACATAGAAATTGGAATCAGGCGGCAATACCTGCCCGTTGCCTCTCCCAGTAATCCTCGAAGCGGCCGTTGAGATAAGAGCAGTGCGGAGCCAATAGTAGGGACGCGAGACTTCAGCCGGCCCTATGGCGGTCATGGTGCGCAACGGGTGGTCGTGGGCTTGTTGGCCACACGGACAAGCCACGGTGTGCGGTTCGCCCGGTCAGAGGGGAGCGGCGGCGGCCGCAGGAGTAGGTTTGGCCTACTTTATGCTGCGCCGTCGCGGCAGACTGGACGGCTGTGTTGCGTCTGCGTCCGGGAAGCAGATTATAACAACGAAGGACGGGAAGGCATACGCGCTCACCGCCAACGGCTTGACGCTGGAAACAGGAGACCGTGTGGCGCTCAAAGGCAAGAAATCTTCGGATGACTCCGGCGCATCGCAGTTTACGGTCGACAAACTCGTCAAGGATTACGGTCCGTACAACTGATTATCGGCAGCGCTTCGGGAGCGCTGCACGAAGACCGCATGACTTTGCATTGTCCGTTCTCTGCCTGCGTGCTAACATCCCACCTTGCGCTTGGTTCTTTAAGCGCAGGGTGGGAACGAAGGCACGATGGCAGAACTGGCGGGTCTTGACGCCGTAGCCCAAGCTGAACTGGTGCGGCGGAAGCAGGTAAAGCCCATCGAGTTGGTGGATGCCGCGATTGGGCGCATCGAGCGCCTTAATCCGGAGATCAACGCGGTGGTGCGGCCGATGTTCGAATGCGCGCGAGATACGGCCCGCCAGGAAAACCAGCTTCCAAAAGGTCCGCTGCGCGGCGTTCCCTTCCTGGTCAAAGATCTCGTGGCCGCGTGCGCCGGCGTGCCGCTGACCGGAGCTTGCGCGTTTCTCAGAAACTACATTCCGGATCATGACAGCGAGCTGGTGAGCAGGCTGC
>JBOGJZ010000415.1:0-2305 GCA_050745645.1 Terriglobia bacterium
TTGCTGACGCTAAATTGGTTCGAGAGGCGGGTTATCAGGAAGACAACGACAAAAAAATTGTAGGCGTCAAGAGACCAGCCTATGAAGCCGGCCGATATGCCCATCCAGTTGCTCTGGCGGCCCGGCCCCCCGGGTCTGGGAGCCGTCTTGACGGCTGTCTTATTCATCGGACTACTCCGCAAAAGCGCCGCTTTATGCTGTGCCAGCGCCGGCTGCTTCACGCAGTCTTAAAACCAGCAGGTCACAGGCATTAATTTACAAGGCAAAACGCCAGCCGCGAAAAGAGGAAACCGAGTCTAACCGAACCCGGCGGCCTTTTACAAGTCTAAAGAGCCTGCCACAAGTTCTTGCCCGCGCTGCACCTGGCGAGCAGTTTTCGCGCCGGTTGACAGTGCTCCAGGGACGCGGGAATGGCATTGCTAGGTAGCAGGAGCGGCGTGTGGGAGACGATGGGGGCGCCTATCAGCCTGCCAATTCCTCTTTCGGCAGGTATGGCTCAAAATCCTCCAGCATCGCCCGTGCTACAGTCAGAGATTTAGAGTCCCGGCGGCCGCCACGTTGGTTGTAGTCCGCTTGAACGGCGGCCCAGCGGTTATGGAGGCCGGTGTGAATCTGAATCAAATCAGGATCAGTAATTTCCTCCCCGGGCTTGAAATTTAACTCGCAAGCGAAGATGCGATCCGGTTTTTGCGGATTGTAGAGCGGGATGCCGTACTTGTGGCAGATCATCGGGCGGTCTTCGTAAATCGAACACGCGCCGTCCTCGAGCGCGGGACATGGAAGGCGCAGGCCGGGGGGCGGCAGCGTTCCCCATGCCTCGTTAACATTGCGGCTGGCGAGCAATGCTTCATGCCGTTTGAGGTACTCGCGGGCGCGTGCTTTTAGTTCCAAGCGCCGGGGTTCCGGGAGTCTTTTGATGGCGGAAGAAATATACGCTGCTTCCACCTCCGTTATTTGAAACATCTGGCTACAGCAATCAGTGCAACCCTTGCGGCAGTGGATCTTTTCGCCGTGAAGCGCCCGGCTGCGAGCGAATTCCGCTTCCCATTCGGCGGCCACCCGGAGATATTCGGCGTAGTCACGCATTCCGGCCCCTTTTGGTCAAAACCTAATGGATTCCCATGAGCCCCTGGAGCAGGTGCTCTGGTTTGGGTTCTGTCGACCCTGGGCTTTAACACACACTCATTCTCACATAATCAAAACTTGTTGGGTTGATTCAAAGCAACGAAATGGAGTTCAGCGCTTGACCTGCAGCGTGTAGCAGGAGTAGTTGGAGGGACAGCGGGGGTTGATGGGGTCGAAACGTCCGCTGTCTGGCGAGACTTTCGACACAAGCTGGGCCGGATCGGCTGTCGCTGCAGGATTGAACTTGTCGAACTGGTCTTCCAGGATCCAGGACTGCCAGTCCGGCTTGGCGATGGAAGTGATGTAGCGTGCTGTTGCGCTCCTGAACACGGCCATTTTGCTGCCGGGCGCCGGCCTATCCCATGCCTGTTCGTCCACAAGCGGGTAGCCACAATCAGTGCATTTCTGACCGTGGCTACCATCTACCAGCTCAAACTGAGTCTTTGCCGGAATGGCTGGGCACGGTCACGCAGTTTCTGATTGACCGTGACCGCGCACCGAGGGAGCGGAAAAGGACTCCGGCGCAGAAACGCGCTTCCAGCCCGCCTCAACGATCAGCTTATTGACTAGCCTCGCTTCGGCTTCGAACTTGTGTTTGCTGGATTCGGCATCACGGATGCAGGGAAAACGATGCGTGTAGCATAATCGAGGCCGGCTCCAGAATCAAATCCTTGCACTCGTTCTGTCAAAGCTCTTTAGAAATGCCACCCTTCCAGCCCGCCTGAGGATAGACTCCGTGAAGCATCTCCTAACTTTGCATGTAGTGGACGGAAAGGGCTCGATTCTTCGCGGAGCTTGTCCCGAGCTCCTTCGCTACGCTCAGGGCCGTCCGAAGCGGAGCGAACGGGCTCAGAATGACGCCGCACGAAGCCAGGATCACCAACCCGGCAGCAGATGAAGCAAACCGCCGTGCTATAGTAGGCGATTATCAGTAGGCTGAGAATCTGAAAAGTTGGCGCCGAACGCTCCGGTTCCATGGCCGCAGCGCGGCTTAAAAAGGTGAAATGATATGGATTACGTGCGGCTTGGATCAACAGGGTTGAAGGTTTCGCGGCTTTGCCTGGGCACGCTCACCTACGGCTCAAAAAAGTGGAGGGAGTGGGTGCTCGATGAGGATGAAAGCCGCCCCTTCATCCGGCGCGCCCTCGAGCTCGGTATTAATTTCTTTGACACGTCAGAT
>JBOGJZ010000416.1:0-3212 GCA_050745645.1 Terriglobia bacterium
CCCTTGTCTCACCGAAAAAAGCTGGCGGCTCGGGCGCAGCGCGCTAGCCAGCTTCGGGGACTCGGAAGCAGAGCGAGAAAGTGTTTTGGAATCAATAGCGGACAAGTCGAAAGTACAAGCCCTATTCCGGATTCGGATTGAGCGCAACGCATAGGCGTGACTTTGTGGCGGCTCCCAGTTCTCGTTGCGCCGGTTCGGCCGGGTTGGCTATAATTAGAAAGGTCTACAGAGCAGTTTCCAACCCTCGTTCAAATATGCTGCGACGTCTCGCCCCCCTCAAACCCTATCTCGCGCGCTATAAAGGGCGTTACGTGGCGGGATTTGCGTCGCTTCTGATTGCCCAGGTCGTGGGCATCATCATTCCGCTCATCATCAAGGCCGGCATCGACGGAATGCGCCGCCACGCAAGCGGGAGCGAACTTCTGCTGATCGCTGGCGTCATACTCGGCGTTGCCCTCGTCAAAGCGGTCTTCCAGTTCTGGATGCGATGGATTCTCATCGGTATTTCTCGCGACGTTGAGTACGACTTGCGCAACGATCTCTTCTCCCACCTGATGCGCCTGTCCCAGCGTTATTACAATGAGACGCGCACCGGCGAGTTGATGTCCAAGCTGACCAACGATCTGAACGCGGTGCGGAATCTGATTGGGCCGGCCATCATGTACTCCGCAACCACTCTCGTCGTCGGAGTCGCCTCGCTCATCCTGATGGCTCACCTCGACTGGAGCCTGACGCTGTGCGCGATCGCGCCTTTGCCGCTGGTCTCAATCGCCGTCAAGTACTTCGGGCAACAAATCCATGACCGCTTTGAAAAGATCCAGGGCTTGTATTCAGAGATGACCGAACGCGTGCGGGAGAGCCTGTCCGGCGTAAGGGTTGTGCGGGCGTTCTGCCAGGAGGAATCCGAAGCAGCGCTATTCGAGCAAATGAACCGCGACTACGTCGAGAAAAATAAAGGCCTCATCTGGATTACCAGCATCCTGTGGCCCGGCCTCGCGATGCTGTTTGGAGTCTCTTTCCTTTTAATCCTGGTTGTGGGCGGCGAGCACGTGCTCTCCGGCCGGATCACTCTGGGCACGTTCATGGCCTTCAATGTTTATCTGATGTATCTCATCTGGCCCATGATTGCGCTCGGCTACGTCACGAACTTGGTGCAACGCGGCCTGGCTTCGCTCGAGCGCTTGTGGATGATCTTCGCCGCGCAGCCGGACATTGACGATCGCGGCGTGCCCGCACACGCCGTCAAAGAGCTGCAGGGCGACATCGAATTCCGCAATCTCACCTTTTCATACAACGGCAAGCCGGTGCTCAAGAAGCTGAATTTGCACATTCCCGCAGGCCGGTGCACCGCCATCGTCGGAGCCACCGGGTCCGGCAAGTCTACTCTCGTCAGCCTCATTCCCAGGCTCTACGACGCGCCGGAGGGAACTGTATTGATCGATGGGATTCCGGTGCGCCGCATCCCTCTCAACACCTTGCGGCGGCACATCGGCTTTGTTCCGCAGGAAACGTTTTTATTCAGCGAAACGGTGCGCGAAAACATCAAGTTTGGCGAGCCCTCAGCCTCTGAAGAACGAGTGGAGCAGGCGGCAGAAGTTTCAAACATCCTCCCGGAGATCCGGGGTTTTCCGGCGGGGTTCGATACCATGGTCGGCGAGCGCGGTATCACGCTCTCCGGAGGGCAAAAACAGCGGGCCGCGATTTCCCGCGCGGTCGTCCGCGACCCGCGAATTTTGATCCTCGATGACGCTCTCGCCAGCGTCGATACCGGGACTGAGGAAAAGATCCTCACTCACTTAACGCGTGTGATGGCGGGACGGACCACGCTGCTGATCTCGCATCGCGTCTCAACAATTCGCAACGCGGATGAAATTGTCGTCCTGCACGACGGCGAGATCGCGGAGCGCGGCACGCACAGCGAGCTATTAGCGCTCCAGGGTTTTTATGCTGAGCTTTATAATCGCCAGCTTATTGAAGAGGAGCTGGAGCAGGAAGCATGACTGCAGCCGCTAGTGTGGCGTTTCTCAAATACGTGACACATAACCTCCATCGCGTTGTCATGCTGAGCGGAGCGGCCTGTCCCGGCGAAGCCGGGAAGCATCCGCTGCTGTATCAAGCATATCGCAGAGAAGCAGATCCTTCGCTCCACTCAGGATGACAGCCACCACGATGTTTTACTTTCTTGCGTAACGCGACACTAGGAACGGCTATAGTTCTCGTCTCATGGCAGAAAAAGTCCAGGAAGAAGAAGTTCTCGGCAAGGCTTACGACTCGCGCCTGATGCGCCGTTTGCTCCAGTATCTTTGGCCATACCGCGGAGTCGTTAGCCTGGCGTTCATTGCCATTTTCTTTTACGGGGTCCTGCAGGCGGTTCCGCCTTATCTCCTCAAGCTGGAGGTCGACCGTTACCTCGACCCGGCCGGCCACTCGCGCATGCCTCACGTCCTGCTTCACCTGCTGAGCGCGAATCCGCTAACCGGCATCCTGCAAATTGCGCTGCTTCTTCTGCTGCCCTGCATCCTTCTCGCCTTCGTCTTCGAGTTTGGCCAGGACTACGCGATGCAGCTTGTCGGCCAGAAGGTAATGTACGATTTGCGGAACCAGATCTTTGCGCATCTCCAGCGGTTGCAGTTGAGTTATTACGACCGCACTCCCGTGGGCCGGATGGTTACCCGCGTCACGACCGACGTGGACGTGCTTAATGAACTGTTTTCATCGGGCGTGGTCGCGATTTTTGGCGATTTCTTCACTTTGCTCAGCATCCTTGCCGTCATGCTCGCAGTCAACTGGAAGCTGGCCCTGCTCACGTTTTCGGTGCTGCCGTTTATCGTGCTCACCACCATCGCCTTCCGCAAGGCGGTGCGCGGATCCTACCGGCGCATTCGAGTGGCCATCGCGCACATCAACTCCTATCTTCAGGAGCACATTACCGGCATGGCCACGCTCCAGCTCTTCAACCGTGAGGAACGCAGCTTCGAAGAGTTTGAAGACATCAATCGCGGCTACATGAAAGCCTACAAGGATTCCATTCTGGCTTACGGGCTTTTCTATCCGGCGGTGGAATTCCTCGGCATCGCCGCCGTAGCCATCATCATCTACCGCGGCGGCCTGATGAACCTGCACGGCGTGGTTACCATCGGCACAGCCATGGCGTTCATTCAGTATTCGCAGCGCTTCTTCCGGCCCATCCAGGATTTGAGCGACAAGTACAA
>JBOGJZ010000417.1:0-20918 GCA_050745645.1 Terriglobia bacterium
ACACGCTTGCCTTTGCGAATGATCGCAACCGCCAAGTGCCGCTTCTCTACCACGCGCCGAGGCCGGGGCGCGGGATACGATTCCGGCTGACCTTGCTGATGAGCGCGGCACCAAGGCCGGACCGGGCAAACTTGGCAGCGGGGCGCGCGTGGTAGGCAGATCGTTTGGCCAAGTTCCATCATGGCCTGGTTAAAAAGCCCCGGCTCGGCCGGCGATAGCAGTTCCTGCGCTATTTTTTCCGCAACCTGCTTAAAGCGTGCCTGCTGAAGATGGCCGGGCAGCGCCGCGACTCTCGCGATCACCCGCGCGACATTTCCATCCATCACTGCGAGCGGCCGGTTGTAGGCGATGCTGAGCACAGCACATGCCGTGTAGTGGCCTACGCCCGGAAGCTCGCGGGCGGCCGAGTATTCGGAAGGAAACCGCCCTTTGCTTTCTTTAACCAGCTTTTGAGCGGCGAGGTGAAGGTAGCGCGCGCGGCGGTAGTAACCGAGGCCGGACCATTGCTCCGCTACCCTCTCAAAAGGCGCACAGGCCAGATGCCTGACCGTGGGAAAAGCTCGAAGAAAACGAAGATAATAGGGCCGGACCGTTGTAATCTGAGTTTGCTGAAGCATCACCTCGGAAACCCAGACCGGATATGGATCTCGAGTTTTGCGCCAAGGTAGCTCCCTGGCATGAGCGCGATACCACTTCAGCAGAGCGCGGCGGATCGGCTTGGCCTGCAACTTGCCTCCGGGGGTGTCGGGGTTAGCTTTCATGTGACGGCTTCGCTAGAGGTTGCTGAAAAACTCGTCCGGCCTGTCATTCCGAGGAGCCTCAGGCGACGAGGAATCTCGTAAATATTTGCTTGCAGAGCGAGATTCCGCGGGGAGTTTTACCGTGAGCCTCTTCGCTTCGCTCAGAGCGATTCGAAGAGGAGCGAATCGGCTCGGAATGACACGGCGACGGACGCTAGCGTCTTATTCTGCGGGAATTGAATATGGCATACAAGGACCTTCGAGGGTTCCTCGATCGCCTCGAACGCGAAGGCGAGTTAAAACGCATCAGTGTTCCGGTTGACGTTGATCTTGAAATTGCTGAAATCACCGACCGGGTTTCGAAATCGGCTGGTCCCGCGCTGCTCTTTGAAAAGCCGCGATCTGCCCGCGAGAACAGGAGCTACCCGGTTCCTGTGCTGATTAATGTGTTCGGAACAAAGAGAAGACTCGAGCTGGCATTGGACGTGAATTCGGTGGAGGAGGTAGCGAACCGCATCGAGGAGATGCTCGAGATCAAACCGCCGGAGGGTCTTTTCGACAAAGTGAAGATGCTGCCCCGGCTCCTCGAGTTTGGATCGTTCCTGCCGAAAGCGGTGAAGGATGGTCCAGTTAAGGAGGTGATCCTGAAGCGGGATTTTTCGCTCGCGGAATTTCCCATCATTCAGTGCTGGCCTCAGGATGGCGGCCGCTTCATCACGTTTCCCATGGTGATCACTCGCAGCCCCAGGAGCGGACGCCGCAACGTGGGCTGCTATCGGATGCAGGTCTTTGACAATTCCACCACCGGCATGCATTGGCAGATTCACAAGGGCGGAGCTGAGCACTTCCGCTGGCTTGACAGGCAGGGAAAAGGGCGGCGCTTGGAGGTTGCAGTTGCCTTGGGCGCTGATCCCGCGTCCATGCTCTCCGCTGTGTTTCCGCTTCCCGAGGATGTGGATGAGTTTATATTCGCGGGATTCCTGCGGCAAGAACCTGTGGAGTTGGTGCGTTGCGAAACGGTAGACTTGGAAGTTCCCGCCCACGCCGAAATTGTGCTCGAAGGCTATGTAGACCTTGACGACATCCGCACCGAAGGTCCATTCGGAGATCACACCGGATTTTACTCGTTGCAGGACCAATTTCCGGCATTCCATCTGACCTGTGTGACGCATTGCCGGAACCCGGTTTTCGCTTCCACGCTGGTCGGGCCTCCGCCGATGGAAGACTACTGGATGGGGTATGCTGTCGAGCGTATCTTTCTGCCGCTGCTGCGCAAGCAATTCCCTGAGATTGTAGACATGCACATGCCGGTCGAGGGGATTTTCCACAATTTAATGATTGTTGCCATCCGCAAGAGCTATCCGGGTCATGCGCGCAAAGTCATGAACGCCATCTGGGGACTGCCGGGCGCCATGTTTACGAAGTGCATTGTGGTGGTCGACCATGACGTCGATGCGCAGAATGCGCGCGAAGTAGTCTGGAAAGCGCTGAACCATATCGATCCGGAGCGGGATATTCAGTTCGTCCTCGGCCCGGTAGACCAACTCGAGCACGCCTCACGGCTTCCTAACTTTGGCTCCAAGATGGGAGTGGATGCAACTCGCAAATGGGCGAGCGAAGGCTTTACCCGCCCCTGGCCCGGCGAAGTGAAAATGGATGAAGATACCAAGAAGCGCGTCGATGAGCTGTGGGCCAAGCTCCGCCTGTGAGCACGATTCTCGCCCCCTCCTCTTAACAAGCGTGGGGGCGCTCCTTAGCACTACAATAAACAGCCGCGCTGGAGCGCTACTCCGCCCAGCTCGCTGGAGCGCCGCTAGCTTCGAATTTCTTTTGGAGTTCTTGCAGATTGTTCTGCGCCTGCTCGACGGCTTGCCCGGCGGATTGTACTTCCTGAATTTTGGCGCCAATTTGGGCAGAAAGCTGGCTTTGGAGGTTCGGATTGAGGGTGCGGAGTTGTTGTAGTTTGAGAAGCTTTAGTTCTTCCTGGGCTAACTTTTCCTGTTCCCGGGCCGCGGCAAGCGCCTGGCGCGCCGCCTCGAAACGGGCCCGCCAGTACGCGTGTGTTCCCGGCTTCACGCCAGGTGGAATCACGCTTTGCTTCCCGGATAAGGCGCTGGCGCTTACACCCTTCCAAGTAAGTTGATCCTCCAGTTGGCTCAGCTTTTCTTGTATTTGGTCAACCGTCTGTTGGTCTTCTGCAATCTGCTGCTTCTTGTCATCGAGTTCCGTTCTCTTCTGGTTGATGTCTTGGCGCGTATATTCCTGCATGAGAGTTTGGTTCGGATTGGGGTAGTACTGCATCTGGTTCTGGGCTAGCTGCTGCTCGAGGACTGCCACCTCACGCTTGTGCATCTCAAGGCGGGAGCGCACCACGGCTAATTGGTGGCTAAGATAAGCTGCCTGTTGGATCATCTCCGGACTCGGCTTGGACTGGACGGCTACCTGAGGGCTGATCACTCCAACGCCGCCATTCTTTCCACCCGGCAAGTCGTCATTGGTAAAAAGGGGTACATGCCCTGCCGGAAGCTTTGCGCGCTCTTCCTGCAGCTTTTTCGCCACCGCCGCCACCGGTGGCGGATTGATCAAGCGATTGAGCGATTGTGTCTGATCCGCAGACCAGGCGAGTCCGGGAATCACTCCGGCCAGAACCGTCACCAAGACTGCCAAGTATTTAGTTTTAGTTAATACCATACAAGTACAGATTTTAACTTTGGCGCGCGTGAAAATCAAGTGGCGTTTCAGCTTCGTTCAACCCAGGGTCCCGTCAAAGTCAAGCTTGAACCTCTTGTAGCGCAGGTCTCGCTTTTCAGCCCTGCGGCGTTCATCCGGCAGAAACACCGCAGCGTTATAAGGCGAACGCTGCGCTACAGCCTCTTCCCGAGAAGGTGGCCGAGGTACGAGGGCGGGTTAGGAGTCATTTCCATACTTTGCGGATGGTTGCGCGGGGCGCCGCCTCTGCCTCGCAGCGCTCGATCTGTAGTTGATCGCCAATCTCTGTGTGGCTCTTCAGGATTGTGTGCGGGGGGAGTTCTATCATGCTTTCGGCGCGGAAATTCGGAAGGGTGACTGAGAAAGGGCGGACTGATTCGTGAAGGCCCACCACCTGGAGGCCCTTGTCAATCAATATCAGGTCAATCGCGAAAAGCATGCCAATCGTGTGAGCGGAATTACTTGGGAAAATCCACACACCACTCCCAGGCTCCAGCGACCGTTTCCCCAGCAGTCCTATCAGTCTGCTCAAAATGGAATCAGCGACCTGGACATGAGGGGCCAACAGGCTTTCTTTCGTCCGGTTGTGTATGGCCACGTATCCGTGTTTCGTCGGCATAGAAACACTTCCACCCCGAGGCCGGAGCGTTCTTCCTAAGCTACGCTACCGCGACGCTTTCTTTCTCATCCTGAAAACCAGAAGCCCGAACACAATGACGGCCAGGCAGCCGGAAACCGTACGAATCAGCGTTACACTATCCATGTTCTGAACCTCGCGTTTGAAATTCTGATTTAACCAGCCGTTTATGTTGCTTTGCGACTCTCGCAAAGCATGAAAATACAGCCGTGCCCCTCCTTAGCCGAAGCGCCCAATCATCCCAGAAACTTTCCAAAACTCTCCATGATTGTGATGATGGCCGGCGCGACCGTGACAACAAAGATGCTGGGGAAAATGAACAAAACCAGTGGTATTGCAAGTTTGATGGTCGTCTTCGCCGCGCGTTCTTCTGCCTGCTGTCTTCTTTGGGTGCGCAGGCCATCCGAAAACGTGGTGAGCGATTTGGAAACAGGCGTTCCGAAGCGCTCCGTCTGCGCCAGCATGTTGACGAAAGACTGCACGCTATCGACCTTGACTCGGGCGGCCATTTTCCGCCAGGCTTCAATGCGCGGGTTGCCGGCCTGCTGCTCGAGGTTGACTTGGAGAAGTTCCGCGCTCAAATCCGGATGGCGTATTTTCAACTCCTGACCGATTCTGAGAATGGCTTGATCTAACCCCAGCCCCGCCTCTATGCAGATGGAAAGCAGATCCAGAGCATCAGGCAAACTGAGCCTGATCCGCTCCCGTCTCTTCCCAATGGCGCGCGTGAGCCAGAATTCCGGCAAAAAGAATGCGCCAGCCATCGCCAGGATGAACCAGAAGATGATGTTGTCGCTCACCCAGAATGCTACGGCGACACCAGCAACAACCGGGAGAATCAGCCTGACTCCTGTATAAACGTCAGCGTGATACCTTTTCCGGTAGCCGGCCAGCATTAGCTGGTGGACAACGCCGGGACTGGGCTCGCTGCTGAATAGACTCCGTAACCTGGCGAATGGCGCGGCGAGCCGTTCTGCGTCCAACCAAGTTGTCTCGCGTTCATTCGCACTGGATTGATACGCCTGATTCGCGAGCTTGGCCAGCAGGACGCTTTCCGGCGACGGACGTCCCATCCAGAGAAAAATCAGGAGGAATCCTGCGACGAGTCCGATTCCGCTGGCAACAAATAGAAGATCCATTCCGATTCACGCCTTGATGTCGATGATTTTCTGTATGACAAGTATTCCGGCCGCCATCATAATCAAGCCCACATAGACGAGGCGCAATCCCAGAGGGTCGGTCCACAACTTCTTTTCATAGCCGGGGTTAAAGAAGTTCATCAAAACGAAGATGGCGAACGGCAAAGTGCAGAGCACCCAGCCTGTCACCCTAGCCTGAGCCGTGTAAATTTTCAGTTGCCCCTTAAGGCGGATCCTTTCCCGCATAACGGCTGACGTTTTATCCAGAATTTCCGCCAGGTTGCCGCCGGTTTCCTTCTGGACCAGGAGGGCGGTCGCCAGGAATTTAATGTCGTCAAGAGGCGCTCGCTCAACCAGGTTTAGAACTGCTTCTCGAATCGGAAGGCCAAGATTCTGCTGTTCAAACAGGATCCGGAACTCGGAGGCTACTGGTTCTGCAATTTCCTTAGACACCATTTCGACAGCAGCCACAACGCTGTGCCCGGCCCGCAGCGCCCTGGCCATGAGGTCAATGGTCTCCGGAAGCAATTCATCAAATCGTCTGAATCGAGCCTGCCTCTTCATGAACAAGTAGCCGTAGGGAGCGGCGCCAGCGGCCACGCCCAAAATAGTGGCCAGTGGAACGCTTCCGATTATCAGGCCGGCTACCCATCCGGCCGCGCCGGCCGCCAGCAGAGATCCAAAAAGCAGCATCCCGAGTGTCCATTGACTGCCGGCCCCGGTTATGAACAATTGCAACCCTCGAGCGCCGGGTGTTAGCTCCAAAAGGCTGTTCAGCCAGGGAGTGGAACTCAGTGATCTCTGCCTTAAGACAGTTCCGCCGCCAGTCGTATATCCGCTTCCAATATCCGTCAAGTGCCGCCGGAGATCTAATTCAGACCTGGGGGGAGTCAGAATCCAGACGATGACCGCAAACGTCAGCATCAACAGCAACCCGAAAAGAATGAGAGGAGACACCGCAACACCTCTGCAAAATTGGTGAAAAACTCGCCCTTATGGAAACGCCCAACAAGCCGCAGAGTTTCCAGAAGCGGGAAACTCTGCGCTACGCCTCTCAGAATGGCAGCCAAAGCCCGTCGCGCAGCGTTCGCTTTGTAACGCTGCGGCTTTTCTTCCCTTGTCCAAGCAAAAGCCGCAGGGTCAAAAAGCAGACCTTGCGCCACACCTACGCTGGCGCTGCGTGCTCAAAAAGAGTGGCCGGCACAGCGATCCCGGAGGCGCTGAGCTTTTCAGCAAATCTGGGCCGGATGCCTGTGGCAGAGAATGTTCCGATAACGCGCCCGTCGGAGGCGACCCCTTGCTTTTCGAAGACGAAGATGTCCTGCATGCTGACGACGTCCTCGCCCATTCCCGTAATCTCTGTGAGGTGCGTCACCCTTCGTGTTCCGTCACTCATCCGGACGATCTGGACAATGATAGAGATGGCCGATGCAATCTGCTGGCGGATAGCCCGTTCAGGAAAATGCAGGTTTGACATCACCGCCATGGTTTCGAGGCGCGCGATGGCATCTCGAGGGCTGTTAGCGTGAACGGTGGTGAGCGAGCCGTCATGGCCTGTATTCATGGCCTGAAGCATATCCAGAACCTCCTCGCCGCGTACTTCGCCGACGATGATCCGGTCCGGCCGCATGCGAAGGGCGTTGATAACGAGCTGGCGTTGCTTCACAGCTCCCTGGCCTTCGAGGTTGGGCGGCCGGCATTCAAGCCGCACAACGTGGCGTTGCTTCAACTGCAGTTCCGCGGAATCCTCGATCGTGACAATTCTTTCCCGGCCGGAGATGTAACCTGAAAGCACATTGAGGAAGGTGGTTTTCCCCGCACCCGTTCCGCCGGAGATCAGCACGCTCAGCCGCGCCTTCACGGCGCCCTTCAGCAAATCCAGCATCGGTTGAGTCATGGTCCGGTTTGCGATCAGATCATCGGCTGTTAAAGGCGTCCGGCCGAAACGGCGGATTGATAGCGCCGGCCCGTCAATAGCCAGCGGCGGAATAATGGCATTAATGCGGGAGCCATCGGGAAGGCGAGCATCCACCATGGGCGAAGACTCGTCAATCCTCCGGCCCAGAGGACCGACGATCTTTTCAATGATATGCATGAGGTGGGCGTCGTCCTTAAACATGACGTTCGTCTCTTCCAGTATGCCGGCCCGCTCCACGTACACTTGCTTATGGCCATTCACGAGAATATCGTTGACGGCCGGGTCTTGAAGAAGGGGTTCCAGAGGGCCTAACCCAAATACCTCGTCCAGGACTTCATTCGCCAAGCGAACTCGCTCGGCCGCGCTCATAGGAACTCTGAGACCCGCAACAAGGTCCTGGATGATGGCTAACACCTGGCTTCGAGTTCGTCCATCTCGCAGCGTGACTACCTTTTCGAGGTCCACCCGATTGAGCAGGTCTCGATGTACGGAAACCTTTAGATCTTGATAATCCTTGAAGCTAAGCCCTGCCCTTTTGTTGTCTTCACCCACGGAGATTATCCCTGCTCCCTGACAAGCGTCTCGATGTTTCTTTTCATTGGCGCAGTAGCGCCAGCAAGCCTTTATTCGCCCTAACCGTGCTTGTCTCTGCTTTGGGCGGCCTCATGATCTTTTCCGCCCACTCCATCAGATTGCGGGCGACGTCCGAAGCTGAAACCTGCGACGAGGGATCGCCGCTATTAATCGTCTGGATTACATGGTTGTATTGGTTCGGTATCTTCCAATAAATGCTTTTGCGTATAGCCTTTTCGATCTCGTCGTCGGGAATCGAGCTCCTTTTCACGTGGCGGTTCAGAACCACCTGGGTCTTTTCCGGCGGGAATTCTGCCCGGCTAAAATAATCTAAATAGCGGGCGACGTTCCGCAAGGCGGGTATTTCCGGCACGGTGATCACGTACAACTGGTCCGAGTGACGGACTGCCTCCAGGTTCTGCTCGCTCAAACCAGGAGGGCAATCAATGAGCACGAAATCGTATAGCAATCGGAGAACGTCCATGGCCGGGCTGATCGCCTCGGGCGGAATGCCGCGGGACGGCTCGTACAAGTCAGGCGCGGGCAGCACGTCCAGTCCGCTTGAATGGTGCAAAACGAAGCTTTGGACCAAGTCAGAGTCCAGCCGGTCCCTGCTCTCAGCCAAGTCGTGGAACGAGTATTGATACTTCGTCAGACCCAGATAAAGCGCAGCGTCTCCAAAGGTCGGATGAAGATCGATAAGAAGCGCGCGGCGTGAGGATGACTTTGCGAGAAGCGCCGCCAGATGGGTCGCCACGGTCGTAACGCCGCATCCGCCTTTGGCGCCTAAAAACGTTAGCGCCTGCCCGCTCGATGGCTCCCGCCTTTCCCGTTTCCGCGCGCCAACCCTGGCGATCGCTTCTAGGACTTGATCATCGCGTATGGGCTTAAGGAGGTATTCGCTACAACCGCACCGCATGGCTTGGATAATGAGGCCGGGCTCGGGTTCTGAGGAGACCGCAAAAATCACGGTTCCCGGCAGCGTTTCGTGGATCATTTCCGCCGTGACCGTTGCGCCCCGGCGGTCCCTGTCGAAATCAATCAGGCAAATATCCGGCGCAGAGTCTCGCATCCAGCCAGGACGCGGCTCGGCTTGCTCTCCTGGATAATCATGAACGTCCGCGTGCAGGCGAACCAACGGCGTTGCCGCGATAAATTGCTTGAGGTCTTCCGCGGTT
Source organism: Terriglobia bacterium (assembly GCA_050745645.1). Lineage (GTDB taxonomy): Bacteria > Acidobacteriota > Terriglobia > UBA7540 > UBA7540 > RH2-MAG17b. The sequence continues at coordinate 8,895 of JBOGJZ010000417.1, forward strand.
TCGGAATCTAGACCCACACTCACGATTAGCAGCGGTTCGTCCCTGAGGAGACCTCCGCGAGATTCCGCCTTGTTATTTTCTCGGTCGTCCATGTCTCACTTCGATTGCTTCTTCACCTCATTCCGGCCCGGTAAATTCTTATCAAATTTCCTGCTGTTCAGGTATGGCATCGACGGATTGGGCACGGCTGACGTTGTTGCGCCGGTTCGAGGGTCGACGATATGCGGCGTTACCAGAACGATCAACTCAGTGCGGCTCGTTTGGATGGACTGTGACTGAAAGAGCTTGCCGAGAACCGGTACGCTGCCTATCCCGGGAATCTTGCTGAGCTGCGCGGTCTCACGCTGATCCAGGAGCCCGGCAATTCCGAACGATTGCCCATTCCTCAGCTCAACCACTGTCTCAGCCCGGCGTGTGGAGATAGCGGGGACGGTGAAGCCGGAGATCGTCAAGGAGTTCGTAAAGTCAAGCGTGCTGACCTCCGGGGCGACCTTCAGCCGGATCATGTTGTCGTCCTCGACGTAGCCTGTGAAATCGAGATGCACGCCGAACGGCCGGAACTCGATGGTTACAACGCCGATGTTTTGCCCTCCTTGAACTACAGGAAACGGGAATTCGCCGCCGGCCAGGAAGCTGGCCTTCTCGCCGCTGAGAGCCAGTAGATTCGGCGCTGCGAGAATCTGCAGGATGTTTTTCTGTTCCAGCGCCTTGATGAGCGCGCCCAAGTTGATGTCTGGCCTGTAAAGAAAGATATTCAGCAGATCTGTCAGGCCAAACGTTGTGCTTGTGCCTGTCACCGCCCCGCCTATTGTTCCCGTAACCTCGGCCGGCGCGCCGCCGGCTCCTGTTACGGCGCCGAACTGCTGAGTCGAAATTACCCCAGGCGTGTTGCCGGCGCCGGTGCTGAGGATATTAAACCCAAGCTGGTTTAACTTCGTCCGGTCAACTTCCGCAATTTTCACGTCAAGCAGGATCTCCCGTACGGGAGGCGCCACTTGGTCGAGTGAATCGACAACCTCTTTTGAATAGGCGCCCGCCATCTTTAACAGGTCATCCTCTGTGTGCTGATCGGGGATGCTTCCTGAAAGAATCAGGCGTCCGCCGTCGGCCTCGACTGTAATTGGCTCATCCGGGTAGGCCTGAGCAATCGCGGTTCGGAGTCCGGACACATCCAGGTCAACCGTCACATTGAACATGCGGCATTTCCCGGTCTCATCCCATAAGATGAGGCTGCTGCTTCCGGCTGCTTTGGCGTTCAAGACCACTTGCGTTGGAGTTGTAGCCAGCGCCTCAATCACCGCTGGGTTACTGACCAAAATGCGCTTCAGGCGAGCCTCAACATTGATGACAGCGGATTTGCCGGCCAGAATGTGAACCGGTTGAGCCTTGACCGGAGCGACGGGTTCTTGGGCAATTGCGCGCCCACTGAAGGCAAAGAGGGTCACGCCCAAAACAAAAACCAGCAGGTTGATGAAAAAAGCCGGCCTGTCATGCTGAGCCTCTCGCCTGTCATGCTGAGCGGAGCGAAGGATCGCAGGGCAAGCTCCGCGAAGACTCTCACGGTAAACTCCGCAAAGAGCGCTAATCCCGCGCCCTGACTGGCCTCGCCCTGACCCGTCCTCATTAAAACTTCTCAACACTGCGCTTGTCTCCTTCGATCACTTCCAACTGGTAATCGTCAGCCGGTTTCAGAGCGGCGGCTCGAGGTTTTGACGGCTTCGAAATGGAGGCTGTTGACTTGTTCTCTGCAACGAGCTGGTCAAGCCTTGTAGGCGGCAGAGCGGTCTTCCCTTTATCCGCACCATTGCGCAGCACGAACTGGATCGAGCCTTGAGTGCTAACCAGGAGAAGCTTTTGCGAGTCTTCAGGGGTGAGAAGGAGCGTCACAACGTTGACTGTTTGCGGCTTGCCTTGTGGGTCGGGCTCGATCTTCTCGCCCGCAGTCAATACCCCGACGTTTTGCAAAATGGTTTCAGTTACCGGGTTTGGGTTGCCTGGAATAGTGAACGTCCCAAGTACATCCACGCGAGAACCCGGATACAAAAAACCTGCGACGCCTACAATCGCATTGGAGCGCACGGAAGTCGCTCTCATGCCTGGAGGTATCTTGACCGACAGTCCGAAACCTGACCCTTCCACGGCAAGGTCCCGCTCCAGCACAGGCTCATTCGGCCCAAGCGGATATATCAATGGCCGGCCTGTTACCTGGCTGGCTTTAGAAAACGAGCCGGCGAGGGGCATGCTTGCCGGCCAATCGGCCATGCGCAGATCGTTTGCCGATAGCTCTATCCCCGCCGGAAGATCCTTGGCGGCAGCGACGATCTGAACCACCCGAGGGCGCGCTGCATCTCGCCGTAACTGCCTATAGACGAGATAGGTCACGCCGCCCGCGAGAACAATGGCCAAGCCTAGCGCGGTTAAGAGCCGTCGAATGTCCGTGATTCACCCCCGCCACAACGTTCCTGTTGAAACCGCCACGTAGAGGGTTCCTGCAGCAATCGCCAGACCGTAAGGCAAGCGGATGGATTTGGGATCATGCAGGCTAATCTCGGGATGGCGTGTAATGCCGAAGATCGCGTGAAATCGAATCAATTCGGCAACGTTCCGGAAGACCCTAGCGGCCTGTCCACACAACGCGATGTATACTAAGGCTAAGACTCCGCCGGCGATGGCGGTAGCCATGATCGCCACGGCCGCGTTCCCGAGGCCAACCCACGCGCCTACCGCCGCCATTAACTTGACGTCGCCAGCGCCCATCCCGCGCACTAGATAAACGAGAAAGAACACGCTTCCAGCCACCAAGGCCCCCGCAAATCCCAGCTCTAATCCGCGCCAACCGCTGAATATAGCCTGGAGCGCTAAGGCTCCAAGCAAGGCGCCACGCGTCAGCCAGTTTGGGATCCGGCCGCAGCGCACATCCATCACCGCGCCCATCACTGCGCAAGCTAACGCACCAATTAACACACGTCACTCCGCAACCGCATTTTCATGTTTTGCCGGCGTCGCAAAGCGGCATGAACGGCTGCTAGGAGATATACTTACCCAGATACGTGCCGACTTTTGAGAACGCGCTGTTAATGGAGGTTGCAAAAGACTTCATCCCTGTGACGGCCGCAAAAGCCACCAAGGCTATTATCAATACGTACTCTACGAGACCTTGACCCTCATCCTCACGGTTGAAATTCCTAAGAGAACTCACCAGAGACATCGCCATGTCACTGCGCTCCTTTCAAACCAGCAGGGTATTTTTGAAGCCGTGAAAAACCATTGCGCTTTTGTGAGAATTTCTTAAGAAGCATAAGCTCAGGCATAAATCAGCTTCAGTAAGAGCCCTTGTGATGCACGATAAGGTACTATTATTAGAAAGTCAATATATTAATTAGAACGTCTTCTCTCACGCTCTGGAGCTTGGCCGGGGCTGGAAGGACAGGCGAGGTCCTTGCGAAGCATGAAGAGGAGATGCCAATCCGCATTGGGGCCGATGACTCGGCACGAGCGGTAATGCGAGAGGATGTAGTCCGCCACCGGATCGTTAACCAGAAATCGGACGGGCGTGCTCGGCCAGGACGCCGCTACTTTGCTGTCGAAGGATGACTCAAAAAGGACCACCGCGGTGTGATCCGCCGCAACTTCATGGATGGCTTGCTCATCCTGCTTGTAGGTATGCATTCCCGGCTGCAGGTATTCAAAGCGGGTGGGGTTAACGGTGGCAGTCAGATAATAAAAAAGCGGGAGGTAAGGGTAGACAAAAATCGTTGAACCGGGGGGCACATGCGCCTGTGTATATTCAAGCGCCAAGCCCGGACCCTTTTTGCGCACTATCCCCCGCCTGGTCTCGATTGTTGTGCGGGCGTTTCGATTTCTGATCAGAAAGGCCATTCCGAGAGCAGTAAACAAGATGAAGATGCTCATGCCAAGCGCCGGCCGAATCAAACTGAGGAGCGCGGCGCGAATATCTGTGCCGTCTATCAGCCATGCCAGGACGAGATAGAGCAAGGGAATCAGGTACACAAAGTGGATGATGTTCTTGCGGACAGCTATGACAGAGAACAGCAAACCCGCCAGGCTGGAGCAGACGAGAATGTAATAGGCGCTTCGGTCTTTTGCCATTGTTTGGTTTCGCGCCGCGAGCGCCCAATAAACCAGAAGGACGAGCGCGACAATCGGCAGCACCGGGATGATGAAGCATGGACTTACCGTCAGGAGCGCAATCAACCGCTCGCTCAACGGCCCGGAGCCAAACATCGCTTCTCGCGCCCTGTTAGACCAGTCCTGATAGCCGTAGGGCACGCTGTTCACTCCAGCGTAATGACGAAACGGCCATATCCAATCCGCCACCAGCGCCCCCAGCGCGTGATGAGCAGCGAAATAGGTTAGAGTGACGGCGAACGGCCAGACCAACCCCGCTCCTAGAGCGACCCAATCGGCCCGGCTCAGCCGGATCGTTCGCCGGTCCAGAATCAAAAGGATGGCTAAACCCAATCCAAGCCCCAGAATCAGGCCCGCTCCTTTGGATTGCTCGAAAAGGACAGTCGAGGATGCAAAGCTCCCTGTCGCCAGCGCCCATCCCCAATGCGGCGCCTGGAGGAAAAGAACCGCGCAGTAGAGAGTGAAGCACGCCCAGAGAGTGCTGTCCCAATTATGCAGCGTCATAAATCGCCAGGGCAGGCACGTGACGAGGACGAGATATGCCGTTAGCAGGGAGGTCCACCTGGAGCAAACCCGCCGCGCCAGCAGGTAGGTGAAGACGGAAAACAGGCCTCCATAAACGGCAAGCGCGCTGCGCGCGATGAGCAGTGAGCTTCCCCAAATTCTAAAAAGCAATGCAAGAAGGTAATAAGACCCCGGGGTAAAGAAGGAGAAGAAGTCACGGTAAAGGACCTGGCCATGCAGGATACGCTCGGCCCCTTGAAGAACGATTCCCTCGTCAGGGTCAATCGACGTATAGCGCCGGAAGAGACACAAATACAGGAAAGATACGATGAAGAGCCCAAGCGCAATCCACCGCTCGGTGGAGTCTCTCTCGGGAAACAACAGCGGCCGCATTTCCGCGCCGCCGCCCGCGCTGCGGGCCGTGCTGCCAATGGGGTCGGCGCTTTTGTCAGGCTGATCCCCTCGCATGTCATTCTGAGCCATTCGCTTGTCAACCTGAGCGTAGCGGGTGAAAGAAGCAACCTTCGCAGGGTCCAAAGGCGAACTCTGCGCTACAAGTTTTGCTGCTGGATGAAACGCCGCAGGGTCACAAGCCGGACCCGGGTCTTGTAGCGCAGCGTTCGCTGGGTAACACTGCGGCTTTCCCTTTGCTTGTCATTCTGAGCGCAGCGAAGAATCTCCGTACTTCGCTCAGGGCAAGCTCCGCGAAGCTCTTGATCTCGACGGTCGAATCTCATTGCGTCTGCGCACCCTTCGTGGGCAAAGTCCTCTCGAAGAGCACGCTAACCTTTCCTTGGAAAATCACCTTCCAGCCGGGATCGCGCCTCAATAAATACGCCAGAGGCGCGCCGGTCGGAAAGAGGACATAGCGAATTCCATACTTGTGAAGGATGGCCTGCGGATTCTTCAGATCGAGCAAGTCAATGTAATCCTTGAAAACACCGGAGTAGACGAAAACGTCTGCGCGGCTGTCCACAAAGTCTCTGAACCCACGGTCCCGCCAGATCAGGTAGCCGCCCCAGAGGTAATCATTCAGCACCGGACCCGCGGGTGGATGCTTTTTGAGATAAGGAACCACCTCCGCCGGATACTTCTTCTGGACCGACATACGAAGCTGCGTGTTAGAGGGGAACGTCGCAAGGATAATGCAGATTACACCTGCGAGGATCGTGGCATTGAGCAGGGGCTTATCTATCCTGGGCAGGTAAGCCGGAATAAAGCTAATCAGCTTCGCGAGTAAAGGCGCGGCGAGAATCGCCAAAAGAAAAAGGAAGCGGATATACGTGAGGCCGCAATAGAGCCCAAACAGGATCAGCGCCACTTCACACAACTGCCATCGGACGCTGCTTATCAGAGCGCCTAGGAGAAGGGCGGCAATGAAAATCAGAACAATCTTGCCGCGCGCGTCGTGAAAATCTACAGACACCCATTCGGCCACGTGGTCGATGTTCAGCTTCTGGCGGAACGCCAGATCAAACGGGTACAGAACCAGCCGGTATCCGTATGGATTCACAAAGAGCGCGGCCACGGACGCTCCCATGGTGACGCATAGATCGCGCCATTGAGCAGGGGACCAGCGAGCCGCTTCTATGCGGCCCCACTGGCCTTGAATCATTCCGGCCCCTGTAAAAATCGCAAAGACGATCAGCCCCAGACACCAGGACCCGTGCGTATTGATCCAGAGGCAGAACAGGGGCGGGATAACCCACAAGGGAGCTCGCCTGCGCGACCGGTAGCGCTCCAGAATCACCAAAAGCGCCAGCAGATAGTCATACCCAAACAGGAGCGTGCGAGGTCCGAATGACACCGCGCCCAGAAATACCGCGATGTAGCAGGCGACTGCGGAAGCCTTGATGTTGCCCGTCTTCTTCCAGCAGAGATAAAGCAAACCGAGGTAGATGGACGCCAGGGTTATCAGAGACAACGCCTTGATTCCAACCAGACCCAATGCGCGCCACGCAAGGTAAAAGGGGATTTCAGCTAGCCATTCAGTATTAATCCACGGACGCCCGAAGGCAGTGAAGGAATACAAGTCAGCGCGCAGGAAGCTGTGCTGCGCTAACAGATATTCCGCGTTGCGGAGATGCCACCAGATGTCCGGATCGTCCAGTCCATTGCGAGCCATCGCGAACACGGCTAGCACCAACATCGCTCCCAGGACTGCGGAGAACGAAAATACTTGCCGTGCCCACGAGCGGATAATTGAAGGGGGCGGAGCGGGGACTTCAGGCTCGCTCAGAAGCTCCAGAACAGATGGGCGGCTGTTTTCGACTTGATCTGTGTCACCCATATGAGTGCGAAGACCCACGCAGAACCATGCTTCCCGTTGCGCGGCGGTTGTAGCGCAGGGCTTGCTTTCCAGCCCTGCGGCGTTTTAGCCGGAGATAAACCGCAGCGCTATAAGGCGAACGCTGCGCTACAAAAGGATCAACCGCGGCTTTGACGGGATCCCAGGTAAAAGCTAGCGGCAGTAGATGCCTGTCTATACCCTAAGATAGTATACGATATGATAATATAGCGTAGGGTACCCATGCTGAAAATCCGTGCGGCGCGCCTCATTCAGAGCTTCAGGTCTTCATCATCAGGTCAGAGCCTCGTAGAAGCAGCTCTGCTGGTTCCCGTTCTGCTGGCGCTGGCCTTCAACGCCATCAATTTCGGATACTTTTTTCTGGTGGCCCTGAACGTTGCCGCCGCGCCACGCAGCGGGGTGGAGTATGCGATCCAGGGTTTTGCCTCGCCTTCAGCGATCTCAGCGCCTGCAGCCGGCCCAAGTAGTGCGGACCAATCCGTCAGCTACCTTACCTATCAGGACATGACCGGCGCTCTCTATTCGCCGTCGCGCGCCATCGTGCGGGTATGCTCCCAGCGCGTTGGCCTGAGAAATCCCGGCGGCAGCTCTCAGACTTCTAAGTGCGCGGCTTATGGCGGCAGAGGCGCCTTGCCTGCGCCCGATTCGGACCCTGAATCGCCTGACTTTGTTTTGAACCGGGTAGACGTCGCTTACTCGTTTTCACCATTGATTCCGGGAAGGATTTTCAACATCCTCGTGCTGGCCTCCCCGGTCTGCGCGTCATCGGGAGGTTCGGTAAGCTGCACGTTCCATCGCTATGTTGAAATGCGGGAAATGAATTGAGGCCTATGATTGCGGCGAGCAAAAGGAGGTCCGCGAACGCTGATGGACAGGCGCTGGTGGAGTTTGTGTTGAGTATCCTATTTGTCGTCCTGCTTATTTTCGGGATCCTGGAATTCCTAATGTTCATTTACACGTACAACGTTCTCGCTGATTCAGCCAAAGAAGGCGTGCGATACGCCATTGTGCATGGCACAGGAAACCTAAACTGCAGCGGTCCCGGCGGCGGAGGCGTCACATGCTCCGATTCTGGAAACGCGAACGTGGCGGCCGCTGTTAAAAATTACGCGCAGTATTCGTTTCACAATCCCGCGGATATGACGATTACGGTGAATTATCCAGACAGCTCCAGCGCGGCGCCGGCCAGAGTCCGGGTAGTAGTGACTTACCCCTACGAGCCGTTTTTCGGCCTCGGCTGGCCAAAGGTAACGGTTAGGGCAGCCGCCGAAGCGCGAATCATGGATTAGTTGCTGAAAGGCCCTCCGTTTTTTTCGGCAGTGGGTAGCGCAGACTTTCGCTTTTGAGAAAGTTTGCGGCTTTTCTTCAGAGGTTGATGGACAAACCGCAGAGTTTCCGAAAACGGTAAAGTCTGATGCGCTACTCCGCTTTGTGAACGATCTTATGAGAAACGAAACTAGGTCGACACAAAATCGCCGATATCAAATCATGGAACAGACGCTTTGGAGTGTGGGAGCATGAGTGATGCAGGCAAGGCTTGCCTGCCAGGACAAAGGCGCGGCGAAAGCGGCCAAGCCCTCGCTCTGGCCGTGCTCGTTCTGGGCATCTTTCTTCTGGGCGGCGTAGCCTTCGCGGTGGATATCGCCAGCCTGTGGTTTCACCGGCAAGCCGCGCAGAACGCGGCTGACGCGGCCTGCACGGCGGGAGCGATGGACCTCTACCTGGACGCTGAAGGCAGTCCTGCAGGCAAGCAAGGCTTCACGCCCGGCGCGGCCTTTGACTGCTCCGGCTCGCAGCGCGCCGCTCCGTGCCAGTATGCGGCCTTCAACGGATACAACGGCGCCAATTCCTCTCCGGGCAACGAAGTGTCCGTGAGCTTTCCAAGCTCTATCCCCGGCGTGACGGCTCCGCCGGCGGCCCTAGTTTCGACGCCTTTCATGAGGGTCGATGTAGTCGACCACGTGAAGGTATTTTTTTCCGCTCTGCTCAGCGGCAAGCAAACTCAGGATGTCCGGGCATTCGCGGTTTGCGGCGTGGTGCTCGCTCCGTCGCCAATACCAGTCGTTGTCCTTGATCCCACGACATCTGGCTCGCTGAACGTTCAAGGGAATATGACGGTCTATGGCGGGCCATCCAAAGGTATCCAGGTCAACTCGAATAATCGCAATGCAGTCAGGCTGGCAGGCCGGGGGGCCGTCGATCTCAGTAAAGGAGGATCCGGACTGACGGGCAGTGATCTCGGTACTTTCGGCGGCCCCAGCAGATCACCGCGAAGGTTTCTCGGCGGTACGACTGGGAACTGGGTGGCGCCGGCGTCCCCAGTCGGCGATCCGTTTGCCCAATTAGCAACTCCTGCTCAACCTCCCGGCCCGCAAATTCCGCCGGACCAGCTCGCGCTAGGATGTAAGTCTATCCCTTGCGCTGTAAAGTACCATGATCCGGTCCACGGATGTCCCGATCCATCCGGATGCGACTTATACACGCCAGGATACTATCCGGGCGGTATCGCCGTAATAAACCGCACTGCTATTTTTGATCCTGGACTTTATTACCTGAATGGAGGCTTGGACCTGCAAGCGAATTCAACGGTTCGTCCAAGCACAGCCGCCGGAGATGGAAGCGGTGGAACGATCTTTTACTTCAAGGGCGCCGGCAGCATCTCGGTCGCATCGAGCTCAGGTGGCTCAACTCTGGATCCCTTCGCCTCTAACCTAATAAAGTGCGCCCCCACCTCTACCGTACCCAGCAATCTACCGGCAACCTTGCAGGGTAACATCCTGCTCGCGCCATGCTCAGGAACCTATGGTGACCCGCTTGGAACAGGCGACCCGGACGGCGAGCAACGAGGGTTGCTTTTTTTCCAGGATCGGGCTGCTGCTGCTACCGCGAATTGGGGTAGCAGGGGCCAGTTCCTGCTCGCGGGCACGTTGTACTTCCACCAATGTAACTCGAGCGGCACAGGCCTCAATTGCTCATCCGGCGCATATAACACGTCGCTTTCGTTCACCGGCAATTCCCGCTCTGGCGATTACATCTTGGGGAGTATCATTGCGGATCAGCTCAGGGTTGGGCGCACCTCCGGCGTCACGATGGACCTTAGTCCCAGCCCCGCATACCGGCTTCTTAAGGCAGCCCTGCTGGAATAGCGCCAACGAATCGGTGTTGTAACTGCATTTATGGTTGTGACCTCTGCCGCCGGATTTGATTTTCATAGATTTGGGGGCAGAGGCTGCTGCTATAGGGACTTAGCCGAAATTTTCATGACCCTTTATAAAGGGGTGCTGTTTATCCGCCCACCTCGCCTGGAACCGTGCTAGCATTGCCTCGTAGACGGTGCTGAGGCGGACGATTGGTGAGAAACCCGTCTACTGAGCAGAGATGGCAGGAGGTGTACGATGCTTGCTAAAACTAACCCGCGCCGTTGCGGTCGAATCTACGTTCAGATGCCAATAAAAATCGTGGTCGAGTCTGAGGGATCGAGGGCTTTCCATGACGCAGCCACGGTAGATTTCTCGCCGCTGGGCTGCCGGGTTCGAGCCAATACCGATTTCCCGCCCGGCGCCGATATCGCGCTGCTTTTGGGGAAAAAGCCTTCACAGCCGCGCCACAGCCGGGTGATTTGGGCATCGCGAGCGAACCCGGCCCATATGTGCGAAGCAGGCCTCGAATTTTCGCAGCCATTCGACATGGGTGCTTAGCGGGGAGATGTTCCCTCAGGCGGTAAGAACCCGCCAACCAAGGTCAAACACGCCTCTCATTCCAAAATCGCCGGGCGTCAGCGCCCCCACGTGCAAGGCAAGCAGACGGTCGAAAATCCGGGGCTCTGAAGAAAGACCGCGGAGCACCCGCCGCCGGATCAAAGAGTGCTTGCCCATAGCCACCATAAGACTCGCCATGACGGATGAAAACCCTGTAATGCGGCGGTGCGCCTCCTGGTAATAAGCCGGGTTGTTCTGCGCAAGCGCTTCCGCGAGGCAAATCGCTTGCTGAAACGCGAAACAAAGCCCTTCGCCTGAGATGGCGTCGATGGAGCCGGAAGCGTCGCCCACTAGGGCGATACCGTCGCGGATGACGGCCGGCGCCGTGAGATTGGCTGAGAGAGAGCCTCTTTCCGGGGAGGTTGGCAGCGAGCCCTTCAAGCGGCCGGCAAGGTATAAAAACTTCGGTATTTCGCTCTCGAGTCGTGTGTGTGCGTTCTGCGACATCAGGCTGACGCACACTTCATCTGGTCCAACAGGGGTGACGAATACTTGGCTAGCTTTGCCCCAATGAACCTCAACGTAGTCGCTCCAGGGATTGGCGCGGAAGTGGCGCCGGAATGCAAATCGCCTCTCTCCTCGTTGGCATGCGCTATCCAGTCCAGCCCAGCGCCGGAGGCTCGAATTCTGGCCGTCGGCGGCAATGAGCCACTTGCAGTGAATAGGTTGCCCGTTAATGGAAACCGCTTTCGAGGCCGTGCTCATGACACGGGTATTCCATAACATAGAAACGCCCAACTCAGCAGCGCGCTGGCTGAGAAGACGGTGCAGCGCGGTTCGGCGAACTCCAAGGCCGCAATCGCGCGGAAAGTCGGCTGCTACGGCTGCTTCGCAGCCTCGAAAGCAAATTCCCCGGAACGGCTGGGAATCCGCCGCCGTAATGACCACTCCAAGCTGGCGCAGCGCGGCGACGCCCGCAGGCATGATACCTTCGCCGCAAGCCTTGTCAATCGGCGGCTGCGCAGGATCGGCCAGGGTTACTTCAAAGCCTTTCAAGCGTATCGCGATAGCCGCAGCCAAGCCAGCCGGACCACCGCCTGCGACCAGTACTTCCGTTTTGATGGCCCCTTGATCCATGTTTTACCACCGCAAGAGAACCAGCTCCGAGCAGAAACCGGGACCCATTGCCGCCAGCAGGCTTAGCGTTTCCGGTGCAGGGCGGCGATGCCGCATGACCTCCTCGAGAACCACCAGAACCGATGCTGACGATAGATTGCCGACTCTCCGGAGACATTCCCAGGACGCATCGAGAGCTCCCTTGGGAAGATCGAGCGCAGCCTCGGTCGCTTCAAGCACTTTCGGACC
>JBOGJZ010000418.1:0-4286 GCA_050745645.1 Terriglobia bacterium
AGTTGTGTTTCTGGCGAATTTCTTCCAAGAGCGCGTTGGCAAGTAGTTCGAGATCTTCCAGGTGTTCTCGTAAAGGAGGCATCGAGATGTGGAACACATTGAGCCGGTAGAAAAGATCCTTGCGCAATCGCCCGGCTTTAACAGCGTCATCCAGATTCCTGTTCGTAGAGGCCAAGACGCGCGCAGAGATGGTGACTTCTGATTTAGCGCCCAAGCGCCGTACCCGTGAATCTTCGAGGACGCGTAACAGCTTAGCCTGACCGGCGGCAGGCATCTCGCCGATCTCATCCAGCAGCAATGTTCCTCCGTCCGCCAGTTGAAGGCATCCCACACGCGACTGGAGCGCTCCGGTGAATGCTCCCTTCTCGTGACCGAAGAGCTCGCTTTCCACAAGGGTGTCAGGGATTGCAGCACAATTGACCGCCACGAAGGGCTGGCTCCGGCGCGGGCTCAACTCGTGGATCGTCCGCGCGGCCACTTCTTTGCCCGAGCCGCTTTCGCCGCTGATTAGGACTGACGCGGAGGAGGGCGCCGCCATTGTGATGATGGACACGATCTCCTGCATCTTCTTTGACCTGCCTACGAGCTTGCCGAGGGCGCCCCGGTTGCCCCGGCTGCCTTCATTGCCCAGCTTCCGGTGAGCAACCTGTAGTTGCCTTTCGCTCTCCCGCCGGTCCAGGCACTTCCTGAGCACAATCTGCAGGCGGCGGGGATCAACGGGTTTTTCCAGAAAATCAAAAGCGCCCAGTCTTGTTGCTTCGACGGCGCTCTGGATGCTGCCTTGGCCGCTCAACATGATGAAGAAGATTTCGGGTTTGAAGTTCCGGGTTTGCCGCAACAGCTCCAGGCCATTGAGTCCCGGCATTTTCAGATCAGATAGAACGACCGCCGGGCTGCCTGACACAATCTTCTCCCAGCCTCTGAGGCCGTCAACAGCGACGTCCAGGTCATAACCCCAACCCCGCAGCAAGTTTTCCAGTGCTGTCCGGATGCGCTCATCATCATCGACCACAAGGATTCGTTCGTTAGTCAGCATATTCAAACGATCAAGTTTACTCGGGACGCGGACCCGGATCCGCTAGCGCGTTTCCGGGGAGAATTAAGCAGCCTTGCGAGTCAGAAAGACCTTATGCTCCCTGACGGCGGCAACATCTCGCAGGAGATCGTGACCTATATCAAGTTTCAACAGTTCCTTCAAAACAGTCATCCTGCTTTTTGAACCCCTTTCAGGTCCTACCAATCTTAAGATGCTGCCACTTCTTTATTCGGCTGCAAGCCTGTAATATTTTGATGATTGCGTGCGTCCTTTGGTTTACCAACTCTGAGTATGAGTTCGCAATGCGCGAAGAAATAATAATTAAGAACGCATTTGCCGCCTGGGTCCCCTCTATTTATCTTTATCTCCGGCTGTGTGGCCATCCTTTTCCGGAGGAGCGAGATACCAGGGAACGGTGATCACCACAATGTGGGCGCCGCCTTTGAGGAGCAGCAGAGCCTTCAGCCATTTCGTCCGCTGGTTGTGGAGCACGTATTGATACCAGTGATGCTCTACAAGCTCCGGCACGACGACGGCGACCTGGCGGTTGGGATTTTTGCGCTCGATCTCCAGCACGAAATCCACGATCGGGTTTACAACGAAGCGATAGGGTGACTTGACGATGTTGAGAGGGGGAGTCTTCAAGCCTGCCTCGGTCGCGGGTGCTTCAACGCACTCGCGCCAGCGCGCCTGAAGGTCATCCGGTCCCTCATCTGTTTCTACGTAGACGGCCTGCACATCGGACGAAAGCGTCAGCGCGAACCGGAGTCCCTTTTCTGTGACCTTATCCCACCTGACGACCGGGACTACGACGAGGGGCTGATTGCAACCCTGCAGGCTGAGCGGATTGGGTTCGGCGGTCCTGCGGGCTACTTCATCGTAATGGCGGCGGATGGAATACATCAGGATGATGATCGCCGGAATGAGCAGCGTAGTGATCCAGGCGCCCTCGGTAAACTTTGAAACCGTCACCACAAGCACCGTAATCGCAGTAGCAACCGCGCCCAGCGCGTTGATGGCCATGTTGCGCCTGGCTCGCGCGCCGCCGGTGCGAATCCAGTGAGCCACCATGCCAGACTGGGAAAGCGTGAACGCGAGAAAGGCGCCCACGGCATAGAGCGGGATCAGGCGGTCGGTGACGCCGCCAAAGATAATCAGCAACGCGGCGCAAACGATGGCGAGCACGTAGATTCCCTGCGAATAGACCAGGCGGCGGCCGCGCTGGACGAACGGGACGGGAAGGAACCCGTCTTCGGCCACCATGCGGCAAACGCGCGGGAAGTCCGAGAACGCGGTGTTGGCGGAAAGCGCCAGCGCCGCAAGAATCGAACCAATGCTGATGTCGTAGAACACGCTCCTCCCGGCTACGGCGCCAATGAGCTGTGAAAGAACGCTTTGGTAGTCAGCCGAGCCCGGTTCGGTAGCGCCGATATGATAGGCGTGGGCCAGATAAGCCATGCCGGCAAGAAACACGATAAGCAGCACAATGATGACCGTAAGCGTGCGCTGGGCCGTCTTCGCCACCGGATCGCGGAACGACTTCACTCCATTCGAGACCGCTTCGATGCCCGTCATGGCGGTGCAGCCGCTTGAAAAAGCCTTGATCAGCACCCATGCCCCCACAGCCGTGACCACAGCGTGCATCTGCGGTGGAGCAGCCACCGGAGACGGATGGCCGCCTGAGGCAAGAGCCTTAAACACACCCCATCCGAGCGTGATGAGCATGGTGGCTATGAATATGTAAGTGGGCACAAGAAAAGCTAATCCTGCTGAGCGAACTCCGCGCAGGTTCACCAGGGTGATCAGGAGAAGAATGACCAGACAGATCAGAAGCGTATGCCGATGAAGACCGGGAAGCGCTGAGACCAGCGCGCCAACGCCCGCCGAAATGCCCACCGCGGCCGTCAAAACGTAGTCAATCATCAATGCCGCTGCGGCGAGCAACCCCGCGAAATCACCGAGGTTTTCCCGCGCCACTGTGTAGGAGCCGCCGCCGGTCGGATAGGCCTCGATGGTTTGCCGGTAAGAAAAATAGACCATGGCCAGCAGAACGATGATGGCGCCCGTGACCGGAATGATGTAGTGAATCCCTGCAACGCCGAGTGGAATAAGGAGAGTGAGCGCAGCTTCAGGACCGTAGGCGGCGGAGCTGAGCGCATCCAGTCCGAACACGGGAATGCCGGCGCGTGTATTGAGCTTCTCTCCGCGCTCCTCGGCGGAGCTTAGCGGCCTGCCCAAGATGAAGTCCATCAGTGACATGCAATGCCCTCTTAAACGGCTGTAAAACTTCTATTAGCTGCCATTCTGAGCGCCGTTACCGGGCCCTTGACGCTGCATGGATAATACCATCGCTCCTGTGCCCAAGAACTCACATCACAAAGAGCGTGCGGTAGCACCGCCTGCCGGTGCACGTGCCATCCCCCAGTTTCGGGATTTTCATAAGCCGCATTCGTCACCTCGCCTGGCCGGAAGGGCGGATTGTGCCGGCAGCCGCGTCGCATAGAACCTGGCGAGGCTCAGGAGCGGAACCACCCGGGCGGTCAGACGGCGACGCCGGCGTTGCCCGAAAACAAACTTCAGCGCGCGGCCTCTCGCGTTCGCTCGAATCCAAATCGGGGATCGCGGATTATTTTCAGAACTGCCTGAGCTTCCAGCACTTGCTGGGTTCGTATTGACTCTCCCCACCGCCTTCCACCCGTAGCCCCAGACTTGCCACGCCGGGCGCGCCAACCGCTCCGTCTTATGCTGCTCCCGCTTCCAGTCCACCCGGAAGCGCCGGCTGCAATCAGGGGTGTCCATAGCGGCTTCAGCATAGCAGGCCGGAAAGCGCGGGAGGAGACAGATGAGACGCCTGAGACACTTTTTTTCTGCTTCGGCACAGGCGGAAAACTGGGGGATGGCAAGTTAGGGGCCGGCAAGGTGACGCGGCGCAAAGAGCATGTGTCTGAGAACAAAATGACGAGATTTCGACTTGCCTTCACGGAGTTGGGTAAAAGACACGCGGATACACATGGCCAAGAAATTGAGAATTTTGCCCGCCAGCTCCTCCCTTCCGCACCACGATCTTTTCGCAGTTTCCTGGCCCAACCCGGCAATCCCAATCGTTTCTTGCCGCACTGGCGAACCTGCTTGATGATGTCGCGGAGATTTTCCAATTCCTTCTCCTGCCTCTCGCTCCCGCTTTGTGATAAATTTCATTCGTGCCTCAAACCGCTGAATCCCAGCACCGGCTCAGGGAAATTTGCCGTAT
>JBOGJZ010000419.1:0-1744 GCA_050745645.1 Terriglobia bacterium
GCCACGAGTCCTGCTATGGCGAAGGCCATGGCGATGCGATGGTCTCCGTAGCTTTCAACGGCTGACCCGATCAACCTCTGCTTACCCGCCACCCGCAAGCCGTCCTCAAGCTCTTCCACCTCCGCTCCCAGTCGGCGTAAATTCTCCGCCACGGCCGCCAACCGGTCGCTTTCCTTGACGCGAAGCTCCGCGGCCCCCCGGAACGATATTCCGCTGCGGGTCTGCGTGCCAAGCACGGCCAATACGGGAAGCTCGTCGATTAAGCTTGGGATTAGTTCAGCTGGAAGTTCGCCGCCCTCAAGTTCGCTGTGCTTGACTTCGATATCCCCAACCGGCTCGCCGTTCACGCTTCGGAGATTCTGGACTTGAATGCGCGCGCCCATTCGGCGCAACACGTCCAGGACGGCGGTGCGGGTGGAATTCAAACCTGCATTCTCGATAATCAGGCGTGATCCGGGCGCCAGCAGAGCCGCCGCCAAAAAAAACGCCGCAGCGGAGATGTCTCCGGGAACCTGCGCGCGCATTCCACGCAGCCGGGCGGGACCTCGAACCGAGACACGGCCTTCCGAGCGGATCAACGGCGCGCCCATTTGTTCGAGAGCAATCTCGCTATGGTCACGGGTCGGAATAGACTCATCAACCACGGTCTCTCCGTCTGCCATCAGTCCGGCGAACAGGATCGCGCTCTTAACCTGGGCGCTTGCCACCGGCGGCTGATACCGGATGGGCTTGAGCCGTGCGCCCTCGATTTCCAGCGGAGGAAATCCGCCGGGTGAACAGTGGATGCGTCCGCCCATCTGCATAAGCGGCTCAATGATCCGCTTCATCGGCCGGCGGGACAAAGATTCATCGCCAGAAAGGATGGAGGTGAAGGATTGGCCGGCAAGAATCCCTGCGAGCATCCTCATGGTCGAGCCTGAGTTTCCTGCATATAGCGCCGCGCTTGGCCTGTACAGCCCGGAAATGCCGCGACCCTCGATCCGAACGAGATCGCCTTCACGGTCGATCTCAACGCCCAGCCCACGCAAACAGTTCAACGTACTCTGGCAGTCGGCGCTGGAAGCAAACCCTTCGATTTCCGTCTTCCCCTCGGCGATGGCGCCGAGCATGGCATAGCGGTGAGAAATTGATTTGTCGCCAGGAAGCCGTATCCTGCCTTCGATTTTCTTGACGGGCTCTATCTTTCTAGTTGTGCCGGAGCTTGTCACAGACATAGTACGCTACAGAATCCTTGCGTGGGTGGAGCATGAGGGTGTTAGTATACACTGCTCAACCTGACGCTTGTGTGCAAAGGAAGACACGATGAATTACCAAATCTTGTTTAAGGAACTTCAGACTCGCAAGATTCGCATCGCGCTGACCGGCGCCAAGGGCGGTTTCGGCCGCTCACTGCTGGCACAGTGCCGCGCTATCGGGAGCATTGTAGTCACGGCGCTATGCGATCTTGATGCCGACGGTACCCGAACCATGCTTGCGTCACTTGGCTTCGCTGCCGAGGCCAGCCGCGTTTGCGAAAACGAGAGTGAAGTGCGCCAGGCGAGCCAGGATGGCAAAACCGCTATCGTGCGCGACCACGCACTGCTGCCGGCGGTGCCGTTCGATATCCTGGTCGAAGCCACGGGCCAGCCCGAAATCAGCGTGCAGATTGCCACGCATGCGATCCGCCGCGGAGTGCATGTCGCCATGATCAGCAAGGAAACGGATTCGGTCGCCGGCCCGTGGCTCAGCCGGCTTGCTGCCGCGC
>JBOGJZ010000420.1:0-3813 GCA_050745645.1 Terriglobia bacterium
GGCGCGGCGGCCGGAACCATTTCCACTTGTGCGCTGGCTTATGCCGGTGACGCCTTCGACTATTCGGTTCGGGGCCGCGCCCTCGGCTTCATTTCAGTAGCTTACTTCGCCGCGCCGGTTATCGGCGTTCCCCTTGCAGCTCAGGCTACCAGCTATTTTGGCTGGCGTAGCGCTTTTCTACTCTTTGCGGCGCTTGCCTGTGTGGCAGGTTTCAGCGTGCTCTTCTTGCCGAAGGATGGCATCGAACGCGCCACCGGAGCTTTTAACTTTAGACAGAGCGCCCAAACGTTCCGGGGCTTCCTTCGCCGCCGCGATCAGGCAGCCGGGATCGGCTTGGCATTTTTTGTGTCAGGCGGGCTGGTCGGCTTCCTGACTTACATCGGAGCATGGTTGAACGCTGATTTTGGTCTCACCACGGGTGGCATCGGATGGGTATTCATGTATGCAGGCATCGTAGCTGTGATCGGAGCACCGGTGGGGGGCCTGTGGGCGGACCGCAGAAGCAAACGTTCTGTAGCCATTGCCGGCAACGTACTACTGGCTGCGGCAGTCGTTCTGATCCCCTCGTTTTCATGGGGAGTGATTCTGCTGGTGGTATTTGGCGCGGCGAGCCTCGGCGCCGGACTTCGCCAGGGACCGCTCACAGCTTTGATGACGGAGCTTGTCCCTGACGCCACGCGCGGTTCGTACATGGCGGCGCGCGGCGTTTCCTCACAACTCGGGATAGGCGCTGTAGTCTTTGTGGGTGGGATGCTGTACGGCCATTGGGGGTACGCTGCTGTCACCCTGCTGTGTGGGTTGCTGACTGCTGCGGCAGCCGTAGTTCTCTACGTCTGGATAGCCGAGCCCGAGCGTGTCGCTAGTCGCCGCGCCTAGCAGCCGTTCATGCCGCTTGGCGGCGCCCACGAAGTATGACGACCGGCTAGCGTTTATCCCAGCTCTGATTGGAAGGCGTCCTATATCGCAGGTAGAGGTGGTCGCCGCTGTTCTTGGCGCTTACTAGCCGAAGCCAGGGAGCCTGCGCGGGGAGGAAAGCAACGTTTCGGATGAGGGCAGGGCGGGCATTTTTTGCGTCGCGGCCGGCGATCTGCGGCGCAACCGTAAGGAATAATTCATCGGTCAGACGGCGTTGCAGAAACTCACCGAAGAGCTCAGGCCCTCCTTCATGAAGCAGCAGGCGAACATCAAAGTCGCGGTGCAAGATTTCAATAATCTGTTCAGGGGCCACCCGAACTTTGCCTTCAATCACCCGGACTTCGACGGAACAGCGCGCGTCAGCGCACGCCTGATCGACTTGTCGTTTTCCCGCTTCTGTAGTGACGATCAAGGCGCGGACGTCCGGAGTGTGGAAAACGGCCCGCGCGACATCCACTCGCCCGGTTCCGCTCACGATCACGAGGAGCGGGTGCTTGAGTTCCTTATCCCGGAAAGCCTTATAGAGGCTTCCGGCTTCCGGATAAATGTGCTCCGGCATCCACAGGTGCCGAGGGTTGACTTCATGAAACGTTCGGGAGCCGACCAGAACAGCATCCGCCGACGCCCTCAATAGGCCCATGATAAAACGGTCACCCTCGTTGTGCCCGCTTATTTCACCGCCAGCCGATTGACCCTCAATGTTGTAGCTAACGACGCCGTCAAGGGTCGCAGCGAAATTGGCGATCACATATGGCCGGTCTACAGCAACAGGAAAATGGAGATCGCCGTTGTAGAGGGTCCGAAGCCCTTCAGTCAATTTGGAGCTTGAAAGAACCGGCTGCCGGTCGAGGAGGGTCGTGATAGGTTCCATTAGCGGCTCTCGTTACGATGAGCCTGTCTTCTTCTTGGCGGGGGATGCGCCGGAAGAAAGAACCACAATCTGGGTGACGGTGCGGCGACCCTGTTTGTCTTCATAATAAACCACAACGTTAGCTCCAGGCGTGAGCGATGCAAGCTTCAGTTTGGCGCCGCCTACGGAGGAAATTTTGACCTTCTTCTGAATCGGGAAGATTTCAGTGTCGTTACTCTGCGCGTCGCTGACGTTGAGCACGTGCTGCTTTCGATCCAAGGACTGAATGCTCCCGGTGAAAGCCTGTTCGCCCGAACCGGGATTGGTGATTTTGCCTATCCCGGGAAGTTTGTTAACACGTTGCAATTGACTCCAGGCCGGAGCGCAGAGCAGCATGCTGATGAAGCATAGCGCCAGCGCCCGCCCAATTCCGTTGCGCCATACTGTGGCTTTCAAGCAACTCGAGGCGCGTCTATCTGAAGAGTAAGTCAGGTTGGAGTCGTCCAGTGATTTCATATGAACTCTCCACGGCTGTGCCGACTAAACAGGCGCCTGAAAAAGGTTTAGGCCCGTCACTCTGATCGGAGCGAAGAATCTGAGCCTTTTCGTCTCAATTGGAGGATCCGATGCTTCCCGACTTCGCCGGGACAGGTCGCTGCACTCGGCATAATAGAACCGATTTTTTCAGTACTCCTGAGTTCGTGGCTCCGCAGTGTATCCTAATGTCAGGGAGTTGGGGTGTCAAGCTCGGCAGGAAACAGGCGTCTCGGGCGCTGATCGTGCTCCTGGCGGCCCGGGGTAGAAGTTACTCAATCTCAGTCTCTGCGTAATTCCCGTCTCCCTCGGCCTTAACCTCGCTCTGCTTGTGCATGTAACGGATGGCGCTCTTCATGATCAGTAGGTTCGGCTCCCCGGTGCGATGCACCTTGATGCAGTTTCTATCGTACCACTCTATGACACCGCGAACCGTTTCACCGGTGTCGAGCACCACCACCATCGGCGTTCGAGCTTGCATCTGCTTTATGTAGTAGAAGCTTTCGGCGTTAGTCTGGTCCGGTGGCGCGGGTCGTTTACGCTGCGGGCGCTGGCCCATCTGGTCCTGAATTTCAGAAAGCGATGGCCGAATCAATTTACGGTTCACGTTATTGAACTCCTTAGGCTCCCGCCCCCCGGAGTGCAAGGCTTCCGTACCGTCTCGAGGCTATTGGCTGAATTCAGAAACCCTGCGTGAGATGACGGTTGAGCCGACTCGGGTTTTTCGTGGCGAGAAAGACCCTGATCACGAGACTCTGGATTCAGAGTTTATCATGTCGCCCAGGCCTCTGCAATCGCGCCTGGACCTGCGGCAGGGTTCCGCCAAAGTCGGGAATCATTCGCTCTGCAGGCTCTTCCTTTGTAGCGCAGGGCTCGCTTTTTAGCCCCTTCGCTACGCTCAGGGCAAGCTCTGCGGCGTTTCATCAGGCAGAAAAACCGCAGCGTGATAAGGCGAACGTTGCGCTACAAGAGGATCAACCCTGACTTTGACGGGACTCTGGACCTGCGGAGTCAGGCAACGGGCGGGCTTTGGACGGGGTGTCTGTGTTTGCTGCTCAAAATGACAAGCTGCGCGTCGCCGTGATCGGCGGAGGCATTACGGGCCTCTCGGCGGCATACGCTCTTGCGCAGGCGCGGAGATCAGGCGCGCCTGTAGAAGAGTTCCTGATCGAAGCCTCCGGGTGTCTGGGTGGCGTCATTCGCACGGAACGGGTGCAGGAGTTTCTCGTCGAAGGCGGTCCGGATAGCTTTCTTACCGGAAAGCCGGAGGCGCGCTTATTATGCCAGGAACTCGGGCTGGGCGCAGAGTTGATCAGCTCGAATGACGCGGTTGACTCTGTCCGGCAAACGTACGTCCAGCGCCGTGGTCGATTGGTTCCCCTGCCGGATGGCTTGATGTTCTTCGTGCCTACCCGGCCGTGGTCCGCAATTAGTTCACCATTATTTTCTACCGGGAGCAAGCTTGCAATCCTTCACGAATTCCTCCGGCAGCCGTGGCACGGCCGTCTTGGCCA
>JBOGJZ010000421.1:0-5828 GCA_050745645.1 Terriglobia bacterium
CGCGGAAAGGTCCGTTCGCGGGATCTGGACACCGTGGACCTGGATACCCCGCCCATTGTGAGCAACCCTGGTAGACGATTAGGTTATAATGTAGCGGTTAAGGGCGGGTGGCAGAGAGCCTGAATCGAGTTACGACCCTGTTTTCGAAGCCTCCGCAGCGGCAAGGTTGATCCAGCCGCCAGGACGCGGAGGCAGCAGATATTACCTATAAATAGACGGCGAGGCCAATATCCCGGCGGGGGCGTGCCTTTTCACTGTGGAGTCGCAGTTCTAATGATACGCCGGCGATTGAACACGATTAACTTCTTCTTGCGGATCATCACCCTGCTTTTACCGCTTCTGGCCTTTGCTATTGCGGGATATCTCCGCTTCTTTTCAGGCCTGATACCCCTGATTTCCCCGGTCAACGACCTTTCTAACTATTTCGGGCTCCTGTTGTTCACTACGGTTGTGTGGGCCATAGTAGTAGACCATTATGGACTTTTCCGCTTTGACCACCTCTTTTCCGAAGGTGTTGCCAAATCGACAATTTTCTGGACGTGTTGCCTGACCTATGTAGCTGTCATGGGCGCCACGTTTTTTTACCGCTCGACGAGCTTTTCAAGATTATTCGTGGCGATCAGCGCCGTCGCGCTATTTTTGCTGGCTCTGTTGAGCGAGGCTATGTTCGATGCTCTCCTGAATGCAGGTAAAGGCAGCGGCGCAGAAGCGCGAATCCTGGTGATCGGCGCCGATGAGTTCGCCCGGCGGACAACGGAGTCTCTGTTGAAGCGAATGTGGTTGCCATGCAAGGTAACCGCTTTTGTCCGGTTAGCTGGCCAGGAAGTGGCCGTAAAGGGAGGGCCGGTGATTGTGCTCGAAGATATCGGCAAAGTGGCGGCGGCTCACGAGCTGGATGACGTGGTCATTGCCTTGCCGACGACGCGGTTCTCTGAAATGCCCGCAATCATGGCCCGTCTCCGGGACTTTTGCGTTCCAGTTCGGGCTGTGCTTGACCTCGGTGAAAATGTTTGCGTCCGGGAAATGTTGTTTAACCTGGGCGGCATCAGGATGCTGGACTTGCGCGCCAGTCCTTCTGAGTCGCTTTTGTATATTCTTGCGAAACGGTCTTTCGATCTGGTCGTTGCCGGCTTGGCGCTGCTGGTTCTCAGTCCCTTGATCGCGATCATCGCGATTGCTGTCCGCGCCACGTCACACGGACCTGCTCTTTTCATCCAGGAGCGCGTTGGCCTCAACGGCCGTCTTTTCCGGATGTACAAGTTTCGCACAAT
Organism: Terriglobia bacterium; assembly: GCA_050745645.1. Classification (GTDB taxonomy): domain Bacteria; phylum Acidobacteriota; class Terriglobia; order UBA7540; family UBA7540; genus RH2-MAG17b. Next base: position 1,272 of record JBOGJZ010000421.1, read on the forward strand.
GAAGACTGGCGATTCCCAAGAAAGCGCCACTCGCTGGACGACGGAAAACGACCCGCGATGTACTGCGTTCGGGTCATTTTTGCGCCGCACAAATCTGGACGAACTTCCTCAATTTATGAACGTGCTCAGAGGAGATATGAGCATCGTCGGTCCGAGACCGGAGCGTCCGCACTTTGTTCAAAAATTCCTGGAGGATGTCGCCCAATACAACACCCGCCACTATCTTAAAGTCGGGATTACGGGATGGGCCCAGGTCAACGGCTGGCGAGGCGACACGTCAATCGCCAGGCGCGTAGAGCACGACTTGTACTACTTGAGAAATTGGAGTCTACTTTTTGATTTTAAGATTATTTTGCTGACGGTATACCGTACGTTCGCCGCCAATAAGAATGCTTATTAACGGGCCGCGGTGATTATTCGCAGCGTTGTTGTATTGGCTTGGACAGACAAAAAAATTGCTGGCCTTTGGCTGCCGGGCTCACCTTGATGCAGAAGCGAATAGAAATTTTGCTTGCCGTGATCATTGTCGGGGCTACCCTTGCCTTTGGCGGGGTCCAACCACTCGCGTACTCTCTCATGGAGATTGCTATCTTCGCGATCCTGGCGGCTCTCTTGGTCAATCAGACCCGCCGGGGACGGATCCAGTTACCAGTGCCGGTCTGGCCCCTCATCTTTGCGGCTTTGGTTGTTTGTCAGATGGCGCCGCTGCCGGTTTCCTGGATCGAAAGAATGAACCCGCAGCGTCTTCTTCCTCCCAGCATCCTGGCGCTTGAACCCGGATTGCACTCGCTTACCACACTCAGCATCTATCCTCATGCTACGGCATTGGATCTCGCGAAGCTCCTGGCATACATCGCGGCATTTATTCTGGCCGCGTATGTTTTTGATTCGCGGCAGAGAAAAAGTCTTTTAGTCCGCGTCTTGATCTTCCTGGGGCTTTTTGAGGCGGCTTACGGGATTGTCCAGTATTTAACCGGCTGGCAGAAAATTTTCACCTATCAGAAAATCTACTATACAAACGCCGGCACTGGGACCTTCATCAATCATAATCACTTTGCCGGTTTCATCGAACTGACCTTTCCTTTCATGCTGGCTTCGGTGTTTTACTATTTTCAGGTCTGGCAGGAGGAACGGCGCCGCGGGCCAGCTCGAAGGGGCTCCGCCGCGACAGGGTCTGCCGGAGTTCAAGTGGTGTTTTTCGGCTTCCTCTTCGCCGTGGCTGTCATAGCCGTGATCTTTTCGCGGTCCCGCGGAGGAATCCTATCGACATTTCTGACAATCGTATTCCTGGGCCTCCTTGCCCAACTCAAAACTAAGAAGAAAATCTGGATGCTGGGTCTGGCGGCTTTCGTTCTCATTGCGGTGGGCTATGGGTTGTGGATTGGCCTGAATCCCGTGGTTTCGCGTTTTATGGCCTTCAAAGGCGGCATGAACTATCTAGAGGCGGAAGGCAGGCTGTCTTTCTGGCAGGGGTCGCTGGGTTTGATTCGGGAGCACCCCATCATGGGCATTGGCCTGGGCGCGTTTCAGTGGGCTTTTTCTCACTTCCAAACTACTTGGCTTAATTTCACGGTAGATCACGCCCATAACGATTATGTCGAAATCGTCACAGAAACGGGCTTCCTGGGAGCCGCTTTGCTCTTCATTCCCATCCTGGGCCTGCTCGTTAGGATGGTCCATTCTTTCCTCACAGATTCCCGCCGCTACCGCCCATCCATCACACTAGGTTGTATCGGAGCCACGCTGGCCTTACTTATCCATAGCGTCACAGATTTCAATCTACACGTTCCCGCCAATGCTCTGGTGTTTGCCGTCGTGCTAGGCATCGGCTACAAGGCCGCTTGCCTTGAGCGGCGCGGTGAGCCAACAGAAACGGAGCGGCTTGAGCATCCGATTCTTGTGGGTCGCGTGGCGCGCCGGCGCGCCAATTAGCAGCGGACGGACGAATTCCGGCACACGTTGACGAGAAGAGCTATTCAGGGCGCCACTCTGAGCGCAGCGAAGAATCGGTGCTTTTATTTTCAGCGTGACAGATAGATGCTTCGCGTAGCCTGCTTTGAGTTCCTTCGCTACTCTCAGATCCGTTCGAAGCGGAGCGGGCGGCTCAGAGCGATTCGAAGAGGAGCGAATCAGCTCAGCATGACACATCGGGGTACGTCAACAACTTGACGGTCTAGGCTGGTTGCAGGCCGGCCTCCCTTTCCCTGAGCTGCTTGATCCGGTCACGTAGCCCGGCTGCCCTTTCAAACTCGAAGTGTTGAGCGGCTTCACGCATTTCTCGCTCGAGCCGCGCAATGGTTTCGCCGATCTGGCCTTCTGTGAGCAGTTCATCCGAATCATTTACCGCAGGAGGAGGGATGTAGTCAGCTTCAGTCACTGCCGCCAGCGCCATATCGATCCGCTTAATAATCGTTTCCGGCGTAATTCCATTTTCCGCGTTGTAGCGAAGCTGCTTGGCTCGCCGCCGATCGGTTTCATTCAGCGCGTAGCGCATGGAATCTGTGACTGTGTCAGCGTAAAGAATAGCTTTGCCGTGAACATTGCGGGCGGCTCTTCCTACCGTCTGAATCAAGGAACCTCCGGACCGCAGAAATCCTTCCTTGTCGGCGTCGAGCACAGCCACCAAAGAGACTTCCGGCAAATCCAGCCCTTCTCGCAGCAGGTTGATGCCAATCAGCACGTCGAATTCACCTCGCCGCAAATCTCTCAGAATGTTCACTCGTTCGAGTGTCTCAATTTCAGAGTGCAGGTAGCGGCAACGAACGCCAACTTCCATGTAGTATTCAGCCAGATCTTCGGCCATGCGTTTGGTCAGCGTCGTCACAAGCACGCGTTCATTCGCATCGGCGCGCTTTTGGATTTCGCCTAACAGATCATCAATCTGCTGGCGGGTGGGCCGGACTTCGATCTCTGGATCCACCAAGCCTGTCGGCCGGATGACCTGTTCCACCACGACGCCGGCCGCCTTGCTGAGCTCGTATGGGCCGGGGGTCGCGGATACAAAAATCACCTGGCCGGTGCGGTGCTCGAACTCTTCAAACGTCAGCGGGCGGTTGTCCAGAGCAGAAGGCAGCCGGAATCCATAGTCCACCAGCGTCTGCTTTCGTGAGCGGTCTCCGCGGTACATGCCGCGAAGCTGCGGCACGGTTTGGTGGCTTTCGTCGATGAACAGCAGAGTGTCTTCAGGGATGTAGTCAAGAAGCGTTGGAGGCGGCTCACCCGGAAGCCTTCCGGAAAGATGGCGCGAATAATTCTCGATGCCGTGGCAGTAGCCCATTTCCTTCATCATTTCAACGTCAAACATGGTTCGCTGCCGCAGCCGCTGCGCCTCCACTATTTTCCCCTGCTTCTCGAGATCGCCGCTCCACCAGTTCAGTTCGCTGAGGATGCGCTCGATGGCAACTTCCCGCTGCTGGGCCGGCATGACGTAGTGGGTGCGCGGGTAGACTGGCAGCCGCGTCAGAGATTCCTTGACCTGTCCGAAAAGCGGATCGATGCGCGCCAGCGAATCCACTGAGTCGCCCCACATCTCGATGCGGTACGCGTCATCTTCGTAGGTTGGATATATTTCAATTACATCTCCGTGCACGCGGAACGTGCCTCGCCGGAAGTCACTTTCGGTGCGGTCGAATTGGATCTCAACCAAGCGCCGCAGGATGTCTTGACGCGCAATCTTCTGGCCTTTCTCAAGGAGCAACAACATGCCGTAGTAGGCTTCAGGAGATCCAAGACCGTAGATACAACTCACGCTCGCCACGATCAGGCAATCACGACGCTCGAAAAGCGAGCGCGTTGCGGACATGCGGAGCTTATCCAGCTCATCGTTGATGGTGGACTCCTTCTCGATGTACACGTCACTCGCCGGCACGTAAGCTTCCGGCTGGTAATAATCGTAGTAGCTGACGAAGTATTCCACGGCATTTTGCGGGAAAAAAGAGCGAAATTCATGATAAAGCTGGGCGGCGAGCGTCTTATTGTGCGCCAAAACAAGAGCCGGCCGGTTAACTGCCTCCACCACTTTCGCCATGGTGAATGTTTTACCTGAGCCGGTTACGCCGAGCAGAACCTGACGGCTTTCACCGTCTGTTATGCCGCGCACCAGTTGTTTAATCGCGGAGACTTGGTCGCCACGCGGCTGATAATCAGATGCCAGTACAAATTCCATAGTTCATGGCCCCTCTCGCCATAGTAAGGCCAGAAGCGGCCTCGTGACTACCCGGTATGCTTGCGTCGCCAATTTCGCTGTCAAGGCCAAATAGAAAGTTCCTATTCTGAGCCAAGTAGAACGTTCCGCTTTTGTCTTTGATCTTTCTCTCTTTTTTTTGCCTTTAGGCTTTTGTCTTTGTCTCTGGCGCTAACCGAAGGAGCCCGTAGGGCGACTGAGGTTAGCGCCAGAGACAAAAATCACGACTGGTTCGCTGATCCCCTGGCCGGCCTGTTTCCTGCTCCAGGGCTTTCCACAGGGGCGGACTGCTCTGCAGGTCGAACCGTTCCATCCAGCGGCTCGGCGCCTTGGCCTTCGCGGGGGTCTTGGCTGGTACCGGGCGGGGGACCGGC
>JBOGJZ010000422.1:0-7599 GCA_050745645.1 Terriglobia bacterium
AGGCGGAAGCGGTTGGAATCAAATAGGCGAGCGCGGCGATAAGTGCTGGCGGTCAGGAAGTGGGAGTGATTGAGACCATAGTAATGCCGTTGGCGAGGCATGAGCCATTCTACAACTTTCAATCGCACACATCGCAAACAACGCGATGTGTGCGCCACTCGCGTGCCCGCCTATACCGACCTCAAACTTCACGATATATGCAGCGGCCCTGACGATCCGAACGCTGAGCCGCTTAACCAGAACCAGCCGCCGGGATCTCCCGCCTTCTTTGCCGGCAACCAGGAGTTCATTACGCGCAAGCTATGAGGTCTGTATAACTCAGGTCCCTTCATGCACCACGGACAGTTCACGACGATGAGAGAGGCGGTCCTGGCGCATCACGGAGAGGCGGAGCTTTCCGGGTGAGCATTCCGTTCGCTTTCCAAGTACGACCAGGATTCGATCATTGAATTCCTGAAATCGCTTCAGGTCCTCCCACCCGGCACAAGGTCTCTCTGCGTCGATCAGGATGGGCGGGCCATCAGTTATCCTCCCGGTGTCGAGCCCTGAATCCCACACTAGCCGCTTCGCTCCACGCGCCGTCCTCTCTTTTCTGATAAAATAACGTCCTGTCTCTGGAGCCAGATCAATGGACTACGATCAACTTTCCAGTTTCCTGGAAGTGGCGAAACTGCAAAGTTTCTCGCGCGCGGCGGAGAAAATCTACCGCACGCAGCCGGCCATCAGCGCGCAAGTGCGGCTGCTCGAGCAGGAGTGTGGTGAGCGGCTTTTCGACCGGAGCGGGAAAAAAGTGCTGCTCACGCCGGCCGGTGAAATCCTGCAGCGGTATGCGCAACAGATCATCCAGTTGCACAGCGACGCGCTGCAGGCCGTGGCCGAGCTTAATCAGACGGCGCGCGGCAAGCTGCAAATAGGCGCTAATGAGGCAACCTGCCTTTACGTGTTGCCGAAGACTTTTGCTCGCGTGAAAGAGTTATACCCGCTGATTCAGATCAGTATATATCGCAATTTCAGCCACAAGATTCTTCAGAAGGTGCATGAAGGCGCTGTGGATCTGGGCATCGTCACACTCCCGCTCACGGCGAATAATGTCGAAGTGATCCCGGTTTTTCGCGATGAAATGCAGGTGGTGATGCCGTCGAACCACCCGCTTGCCAAAAAGCGCAGCCTCACCCTGGAAGAAGTGGCGAACTACCCTTTGATCCTGCCCAAGACGGGCAACACGCGCATAGTTTTGCAACGGCTGCTGCGAGAATACCGGGACCACATACAGGTTTCCATGGAGCTGGCCAGCGTGGAGACGATTAAGAAATTCGTCGGAGCGGGCCTGGGCATTTCGCTTATCAGCAGGACTTATGCGCAGCCGGAAGTGGCGGCGGGGTTGCTGAAGCTCGTTCCACTTGAGGGCGAAAAACTATATCGCGAGCTGGGGCTGATTTACCGGCGAGACCGCTATCTTTCACTTCCTGCCAAGGTCTTCATCGAAGTCGTCCGCGAATCGACGAAAGCTCCTAATTCCAGCTCAACAGCCAAGGCAGCCAAATAGCTCGCCGTCAGGCGTGGGCTTCTGCGGCGGTTGTGGTGGGGCGACGAAGCACGCCTTCTAAAGCTGTGAAGAAGAGAGTTTGTAGTCATGGCAAATAATGGCCGGCCGTTAATCGTCATGAAATTCGGTGGAACCTCCGTCGGCAACGCCGAGCGCATGGAACACGTCGCCGGTCTGCTGAAGGAGCATCTGCATCAAGCGGAGGTGATAGCGGTTGTGTCTGCTATGGGGGGAGTAACGGATATGCTGATCCGCGCCGCGACGGAGGCGAGCCACGGCGACCGCGATGCATGGAAAGGGGTTCGCCAGGAGCTCGCGCGCCGTCACAGAGACGTGGCGGATAAGGCGCTCTCGGCCAGCGAGCAGGCCACGGTGCTGCCGCGTCTTGCCGAGCAGATCGGGTATTTCGAAAACCTCTGCTCGGGCTTTTCGTTAGTGAGGGAGATAACTCCGCGCGCCATGGACGCTTTGTCAAGCCTTGGCGAAGTCATGTCTGCGGCGTTGCTCGCCGCTATCTTGCGGTCCAAAGGTTGCCCCGCCGAAGCCGTGGACGCCACGGAGATGATCGTCACCGACGAGAAATTCGGAAACGCCACGCCACGGTTTGAGGAGACCTGCGTTAAGGCGCGGGAACGGCTGGGCCTGCTACGGGAACGCGGACAGATCCCCGTGGTCACCGGTTTTCGAGGCGCCACGCGGGACGGGCTATGCACAACACTGGGCCGCGGCGGCTCCGATTATAGCGGGACTATCGTGGGAGCGGCGCTTGACGCTGATGAAATCTGGATTTGGACTGACGTTGACGGCGTGATGACCGCCGATCCCCGTCTGGTGCCGGGTGCGCGGATTATTCCGGAGATTTCCTACCAGGAGGCGATCGAGCTTTCTTTTTTCGGCGCCAAGGTGCTGCATCCGAAAACCATTCAGCCGGTCATCAAGCGGGGTATCCCAGTCTGGATCAAAAACACCTTCAACTCTTCGTGCGCCGGCACCAGGATCGCGCCTTCTTCGGCCAGCAACGGGCGCCCTGGCCTCAAGGCTGTGACCTCTGTCAGCAAGGCCCAGATCATTACACTGAGCGGCCGGGGCACACTTCCATTTGCGCACCTTGCCGCCAAAGCATTCGGCGCGCTCGGCCTCGATGAGGTGGATACGCTGATGGTAACGCAATCATCAGCGGATAACGTGCTCTGCTTTGCGGTACGCGACAGCGACCTGAAGCAGGTGAAAGCGCATTTGGAAAAGGTTTTCGAGCTTGAGATGCTGCACGGCCAGAGAGTTTCCATCGAGGTGATGCCCCACGTTGCGATTGTCGTCGCTATCGGAGAGAACATGAAGGGTACACCCGGACTGGCAGGCCGGGCTTTCAGCGCTTTAGGGCGCAGAGGCATTAACGTCATCGCCATCGCGCAGGGTTCATCTGAAATCAGCATTTCTTTCGCCGTAAAGGCTTCGGAAGTGAAAAGCGCGGTGGAAGCGATCCACGAGGAATTTCAGCTGTAGGGGCAAGCGGCGCTGGGAAGCTCCGGCAAGACTTTATGGTGTCATGTTGAGCGCGGCGAAGCATCTGATTTTGTACCCAAAACGAAAAGCAGCCCCTTCGCCGCGCTCAGGATGACAATATAATCATCCTGGCGGGATAGAGCGCGAGATTGTCCAGCCGCGCGCCGCTGAGAATTGAAGTTTGAGTCTATGAGTGACGCATATTTACAATGCATTGAAGAAGACTGCCGCGCCCGCCAGGACCCGAAGAAAAACTCCTACGAGTGTTCGGTCTGCGGCGGTTTGCTCGAGGTCAAATACGATTTTGACGCGTTTGATGCTGAAGATCTCCGTGAAACATGGCATCGGCGGCGGTTGAGCGGCGAGCCGATCGACCGTAGCGGAGTCTGGCGTTTTCGCGAGTTGATCCCGTTCGTCGACCCCGGAGCGCGGATCATCTCTCTATCAGAAGGATCCACGCCGCTCGTCGGAACCCGCCGCGCGGGCTACTGGGCTGGACCCGTTCACCTGACGATCAAACATCAAGGCAACAATCCAACCGGCTCATTCAAAGACCTCGGCATGACGGCCTGCATCACACGGGCCAGCTCGCGGAATGTGCGCATGGTGGCCTGCGCCTCAACAGGGAATACGTCGTCCTCGATGGCCGCGTACGCGGCGCGCGCCGGAATCCGCGCCCTGCTGTTCGTTCCGTACCGCCAGATTTCCGCCGCAAAGCTCGCTCAAGCGCTCGATTTCGGCGCCATCGCCGTAGAGGTTGGAGACACGTTTGACCAGGCCTTCCAACTGCTTAGAGAGATTGCTCCGGAGCTCGGACTCTACTTGGTCAACTCGGTCAACCCGTTCCGAATCGAGGGGCAGAAAACCATCGTGGCGGAATTACTGGAGCAGCGCGCGTGGCGGCCGCCGGATTATATCGTCGTGCCCGGGGGAAATCTCGGAAACGCATCGGCCATCGGAAAAGGTATTCAGGAGCTGCTCGAATTGGGGTTCATCGAAAAAGTGCCGAGGGTGGTTGTGATTCAGGCTGAGGGCGCCAATCCCTTTTACAGAACGCTCACTTCCGGCTCCTGCAAGCTCATTCCGGTTGAAGAGCCTAGCACGCAGGCCACCGCCATTCGCATTGGCCGTCCAGCCAACTGGAAAAAGGCCCGGCGCGTTCTCGAAGCCACAGGCGGATTCTGTGAATCCGTCACCGATGAGGAGATTTTCGAGGCTAAACGCGTGCTTTCGGAAGACGGCGTGGGATGCGAGCCGGCGTCCGCTGCCACCGTAGCTGGCGTGCGGAAACTCTGCCGCGCAGGGAAAATCGAGCGCCACGCTGACGTTGTGGCGGTGCTAACCGGAAATCAACTGAAAGACACCGACTACATTATGCGCCACCGCTCCGCCGGCGAAGAGAGCCGGCAGCGGCTATGCGTAGAGCCGAACCTCGACGCTCTTCGCCGTGCTCTGGATCAGGCGCTGGCGGCGCCGGCGTGAGGAATGACTGTGCTAAGAATGACACGGCCCAGCCTTTGAGGTTTTCCTGTAGGCTCATCCGCAACGCGATATGGCGCAATTTTATACCGCAGAGACATCAATAAAAGTGGCTCGCGAACTTCAAAACGGGAGGTTGTATGCGTAAAAAAGTAACGGTGATCGGATCAGGTAACGTGGGCGCGACTGTAGCCCAGCGGCTGGCCGATAAGCGGATGGCGGATGTCGTGCTAATCGATATCCTGGAGGGAGTGCCCCAGGGCAAAAGCCTTGACATGCTGGAAGCCGGCCCGATCGAGGGCTACGACGTTCGCGTGACGGGGACGAACAATTATGCTGATACGGCCGGGTCCGATGCGATCGTCATGACCGCCGGCTTGGCTCGCAAGCCCGGCATGAGCCGCGATGACTTGCTGAAAGCCAACTATGAGGTGGTGAAGAGCGCCGTGGGTGAGGCGGCAAAGCATTCGCCGAATGCCTTTATCGTGATGGTGACGAACCCGCTGGACGCCATGGCTCAAACGGCGCTGCGTGTGTCGGGCTTCCCGAAAAATCGCGTGATCGGTATGGCAGGAGTGCTGGACACCGCGCGCTATCGCACGTTCATCGCGGAAGCGTTGGCTGTTTCCGTCGAGAACGTGCAGGGTTTCGTGCTGGGAGGCCACGGCGACACCATGGTTCCGGTTCCACGGTACACCGCCATAGCGGGAATCCCGGTCACCGAACTGTTGCCTGCCGACAAGCTGAGCGACATCATTGCCCGCACCCGAAACGGCGGCGCCGAGATCGGCGGCCTCTTAAAGACGGCGAGCGCTTACTATGCTCCCTCCGCAGCGGCTGTCGAGATGATCGATGCGATTTTCAATGATCGGAAGAAGATACTGCCGTGCACGGCCTACCTCGAAGGAGAATATGGGATTCACGGTCTCTTCGTGGGCGTGCCGGTCAAGCTGGGAGCGCGCGGCATCGAGCAAATTATTGAGGTCAAGCTCACCGCGGAAGAACAGGCGGCCTTGCGGAAGTCTGCGGACGCAGTAAAGAGCCTGGTCTCGGTGATTGGCGTCTAGCGAAGGTACTGAAGAGTCGTCAATCGCTGGCGAAAGGCCGCAGACTTTCTGGAAAGCGAAAGGCTGCGCTGCCCACTACGTTAGCCGCTCTTCAGACGCCAGACGCGCGAGTGTCTATGATGGTCACCCGCCGCATAATGACCGGTTTCAAAGGGCGGTCGTGAATGTCGCGAGGGGCAAGGCTAATGGCGTTGGCCACGTCTTGCCCTTCAATGACCTGTCCGAAAATGCTGTGCTTGTGATTCAGCCAAGGCGTGGCTGCGACGGTCAAAAAGAACTGAGCCCCGTTCGTGTTAGGCCCCGCGTTGGCCATGGCCAAGCGTCCGGGCTTGTCGAACGTCAGGTCCCGGCTGAACTCATCCTCGAACGTGTAACCCACGCGGCCTGTTCCATTCCCCATGTAATCGCCGCCCTGGATCATGAAGTCTGGAATCACCCGATGGAATGTGAGGCCGTTGTAGTATGGGCGCTCGCTCCAGGTGCGCTCCGTCGCGTCGTGCCAGCGCTTCTTTCCCATCGCGAGATCGGCAAAGTTCTGAACCGTGGCTGGCGCCTCGCCGGGATAAAGCTCGCAGGTAATCTTCCCCGCGGTGGTCTCAAAAACCACGTACAACCCCGGAGGATGCTCGCTTCCAATGGCAGGTCCGGTCTCCGGTTTCGGCGGGTCTGGAGAAGCGCCGGATGCAGAAGACCCGGCCGCACTCAGGCCCTGCTCAGTGCGAACGTTATTTTTCGAACTCATCACGAATTACCTTTGCTCTCAATCGTAATACTCGACCCCAAGGTGCGTGATCATCTCTTCGCCACGCAGATGGCGCAGCGTGTTCTTCAGCTTCATAAGCTGGATGAAAAGGTCATGCTCCGGGTAGAGCGAAGGAGCGCACATGGGGCTCTTGAAATAGAAGGACAGCCACTCCTGGATCCCTTTGCGCGCCATTTCAGGGCAGCGCTGCGCAAGGTCAGTGAACAGCACCAGGTCCAGGACCAGAGGAGCCGCCAAGATAGAATCCCGGCAGAGGAAATCAATCTTGATCTGCATCGGGTATCCAAGCCATCCGAAGATGTCCAGGTTGTCCCACCCTTCTTTATTGTCGCCTCGCGGCGGGTAATAGTTAATCCGGACCTTGTGGTACAGGTCCTTATACAACTGCGGATATAACTCCGGCTGAAGTATGTATTCGAGCGCGGAGAGTTTGCTTTCCTCTTTGGTGCGGAATGACGCCGGATCATCCAGCACCTCGCCATCCCGGTTGCCAAGGATATTGGTGGAAAACCAACCTCTCACGCCAAGCAAGCGCGCCTTTAATCCTGGCGCGAGAATTGTTTTCATGAGTGTCTGGCCTGTTTTGTAATCTTTGCCGCACACCGGCACGCCGTTTTTCAGGGCGAGCTCCAGCAATGCGGGGGTATCCACGGTGAGGTTGGGCGCCCCATTGACAAAGGGAATGCCAAGCTTCAAGGCCGCATAGGCATAGATCATGCTCGGCGCAATCGCCGGGTCATTGGAGCGAAGGCCCTTTTCAAAGGCGGCGAGGGAGCGATGGACACTTGAGACCTTCAGGAATGCTTCCGTCGAGCCGCACCAGATCATCACGGATCTTGAAACGCCTGTGTTCTTCTGAAATTGCTTGATATCTTCCACCGCCTGCTCAGCCAGGTCCATTTTGGTCTTGCCCTTCTTGACGTTCCTCCCGTGCAGGTTCTTCACAAACTTCCGGTCGAAGACGGCTGTCATCGGCCGGACCTGCTCAAGAAAATCTTTCAAGGAATTCAGCAATTCCCGGTCGAGCACGCCCGCCTTGATCGCCGCTTCGTAAGCCGTATCGCTGTAGACGTCCCATCCGGCAAACACCAGGTCGTCGAGGGCCGCGAGAGGGACAAAATCCTTGATCAGCGGAGTCCGCTTGTCCGTGCGTTTGCCCAGGCGGATTGTCCCCATCTGGGTCAGCGATCCGATGGGCGCGGCGAGTCCGCGGCGCACCGCTTCTACCCCCGCGATGAACG
>JBOGJZ010000423.1:0-4583 GCA_050745645.1 Terriglobia bacterium
CAGCAGGAGCGAGCGGTACGCGGCTTCACGTTCTTGTCAGTCAAGCCGATGCTCATCATTCTGAACCTGGATGAAAAGGACGCCGCCCGCGCCGATGCGGCGGAAGTATTCTCCGGCGCCCACGGTCTCAAACAGCGTCCTAAAACAGCAGTAACGGCCGTCTGCGGTAAAGTGGAGTCGGAGCTCGCCGAGCTGAGCGATGCAGAAGCGGCTGAGTTCATGGCAAGTTTCGGCCTGAAAGAGTCAGCCGTTGCGCGCGTGATTCGATCAAGCTATCAATTGCTCGGCCTGATTTCGTTCTTCACGGTCGGCGAAGATGAGTGCCGCGCCTGGACGATCCGCGCGGGATCGACGGCGTGGGAAGCCGCGGGAGAAATCCACTCTGATATCCAGAAAGGCTTCATCCGGGCCGAAGTAGTGAGTTATGAAGATCTCGTCGAGTGCGGCGGACTTGCGGAGGCGCGTAATCGCGGCCGGCTTCGTCTGGAAGGGAAGGAATACGTTGTGAAAGACGGCGATATTGCCCACTTCCGGCATTCTTCGTAGCTCGCCGGGCTGTCTAACTTGCAGCTTCTCTATGTCCCCTATTGCGATCAGCCTGGTCTTAGGCGTCATAGCCGGAATCGCCAATATTCTGGGCGGCGCCGTTGTCTATGCCCGAGTGTGGCGGCGCACACTGCTCGCGTACTTTATCGCCCTCGGTTCGGGGTTCATGCTGGCTACTGCCCTCACGGAAATGGTTCCGGAGAGCCTCCGGCTCGCCCCAACGCGCGCGCCCGTCCTGATTCTGGCCGGGTATTTCATTGTTCATGTTTTTGAGCACTCCCTGCCCGCGCATTTTCATTTCGGGGAAGAAACCCACGCCGCCGAGTTTATGAATCCCCGCGTCGCCTACACCGCTCTCGGCGGCCTGCTCATCCACACGTTCTTTGACGGTGTCGCCATCGCTTCGGGGTTTCTGGTGTCGGCATGGCTCGGCACGGTGATTTTTGGAGCCGTGATCCTGCACAACGTTCCTGAAGGGTTCACGATGGCGTCGATCATGCGCGCCGCCGGAAAGGCTAAAACTGAAGGTATCGCCGCAGTGGGCGCGCTCGGCGTCTCGCGGATTGTAGGCATTCTGGCGATGGCAGCCTTCAGCCGCGACGTCAGCAGCGGTCTTGCCATCTCGGGCGGCGTCACGCTTTACGTTGCAGCGTCTGACCTGATACCGGAGGTGAGCAAAATGCCAGGACCCCGGATTGCGTTAATAGTCGCGGCCGGGATGTTTCTCGTATTGCTGCTCCGCGTCGTGTTCCTCGCTCATGCTTCCTGAAGCGGAGTTCAGTTGACGGGCCTGAGGCAGATTCGCAGGCGGCATCCCGGAGCCCTCGGCCTGCCGTTCTGCTCAGCATGACAATTCCATATCGTTCTGTTAGATCACCCTACGGCTGCTTTATCCTGAGCGCGGCGAGCCGAGGCGGGCCTCCGGGACGACCGGCTCGAACAGTTCGATGGGATTGCCCGACGGGTCCTCGACGAGAATCTGTTTGCCGCCAACCCCCGTCACGATCTCGTTGCGGAACCTGGCTCCAGCCTTGCGCAGGGTCTCGACCGTGGCCGCCAAGTCCAAGATTTCGATGGCAAATCTATTCCATCCACCCGACTCCTGTTTCCTGCCATCGGGCATGGGCTGTCCCCCGCCGCCCGACGGATTCGGCGCGCTCAACACCAGCCGCAGGTCCCCTCGTGTCAGCATGGCAAAGGCCGGAGCCGGATGCATGACTTCCTTGAATCCGAGCTGTCCGCAATAGAATGTGATCGCTGCGTCGACGTCGTTTACGATGTAACGGACTTGAACGGTTGCCATCGATGCTCCTCTTTAGTTAGCTCTAATACGTGGTCTGCGCTACTCCCTCATAACATAACCCGTATCCATAACGGATGACGTTTTAGATTGCGCGATACGGAGGATTGCAATCACGCGAGACCCGTCATATAGTTGTTGCCGCTCCATCAAATCAAACTGCATCGGAGGGTAAAGTCATGCGGTTCCTAGTTAAAATCTCATTCCCGGTAGAGTCAGGAAATGCGGCGATCAAGAAGGACGGCCTTCGGGTTATACAAAGAATCCTCGAACAACAAAAGCCCGAAGCCGCCTACTTCATCGCAGACGGGGGCAAGCGAACCGGTATCCTCATCGTGAACCTGACAGACGCGTCTGAGATTCCAGGGTTCGCCGAACCGTGGTTCCTGGCATTGAACGCCAGCATCGAGGCAACGCCAGCGATGGTCCCTGATGACCTCCGTAAGGCGGCCCCGGCCATCGAACAGGCGGTGAAAAACTACGGGTAACAAATGGCGCGGAGAAAAGCCGTAGACCTGCAACAGGCGCAGGTCTGCATTGCAAGATTGTGAATTCTTGTTTTTTTAGAGTTTTCCGGGAGCCGTCATGCTGCCCTGAAAATAACGTGTAGCGCCGGGCTTTATGCCCGGCATCTGCCTTGTTTTGCAGGCAGATGCTTCCAGGCTTCGCCGGGACAGGCCGCTTCGCTCGGCATGACATTTCGTTCGGTTGCGGCTTGGCCGCGCTGCGCCTGCTGAAAATTTCCTGTCTCATGGGTCTCATGGGTCTCCTTCGTCTCATCAGGAGTTGTTAGGCTGGACGAAGTCCATCGTGGCGAATCGGTGTGTTGGAACCATGGCTCCCATCTTTCGCAAACCCTGTTTCACCGGAAAGAGGCTGGCGGCGCCAGCCTGTTGCGCTAACCAAGCCTCCAGGGGCGAGGGGTGGCAAAGCGAGAAAGTGCTTTGGAATCAATAGGGGGCAGGTCGAGGGTGTACGTCCTATTATGGATTCGGATTGAGGGTCCCGTGGCAGCACCGCGGTGTGCTACTCGCTGTAGATTATATGCCGCGCGGGGCCGGCCATCTTTCAAACAGGCTCGTTGGTCAAGCTGTCTCGCCGGTATGCCGATAACTCTCACGGGAGGCAAAACCGCACGCTGTCGTGTCCAAGCAAACCAAGAAGCGAAAGTCCGGCATCCCAACTGGAAACGCTGGCGAATACTTTGTTATGGGCGAGTTGTTGAAGCAGGGCTTCGACGCGCAACTTGCTGACCGCAACACTAAGGGTTACGACTTGCTGGTGGGTAGTGAGCAGGATGGGTGCCTCCGGAAGGTCCAGGTGAAAACCTCTAGGAGGGGGCGGAAGTGGTTCGTGAGGAATGTAGATTTCAGGGGAAAACAACTCGATCAAGTAACCGTGTATGTGCATCTCGGCCGCAAAGACGGGAGGGAACCGGTTCGTTATTTCATTGCCAAAAACCGCTACGTCAAAAAGCATATCTATTATCCCAAGAACTTCAAGAGACACGGCATCGTGCGTATGGAAGGGGTTGAGCGATACAAGGACCGGTGGAGCGAGCTGCTGACCTAAAGCATTTTCCTGGAAGAATCTGGGCTCTGGGATTATTTGGCAGAGAGCCCCACCAGAAACCGACCTCGTGCCATCGGCCCACGGCGAAGCACCAATTACACGCGACCCTTGCCGCTGAAGAGGTGATGAGAGTGAAGAAACTTCAGGCAAAAAGAATCCTCGGCCCAGAGGAGCGCGAGCGGCGCTTACGGGAAGGTAAGATCGTGAAAATAGAGCCGATCCTATCCGGCACTGGATATTGGGGACGCGCGGAGGCGGAGTTTGCAAACCTCGTCTCGGACGAGAAAAATCCCCGGAAAAAAGAAAAAATGGCAAGAAGGAGAAGACACCTTGCGGCGAAACTAAAGGGTCTTAGCCCTGGTGAGCGCGAGCAGATTCTGCTTAAGGAAGTAGAGAAATGGAAGGACGAGATGAAGGGATGAACCGCCGTGCGAAATCTTCTGACCAGCGACGGCCAGCCTCGGTATAACGAAGCAGCCCGCGCGAACGGCCAGGGCCGCTACCAGCTCCCGCGAGATCGAAACGGTGCCGAGCCGGTAGAAGAGGAAAGTATTAGAAGTCGAGACTATGTTTTCCGCACCCTGGTGGGGTGGGTTGTTCTGGCGGTAACAGACCCTCGACGTACTGCCTGAGAAGCAGTGAAAAATTCGAATCTGTCATGCTGAGCGCAGCGACCTGTCCCGGCGAAGCCGGGAAGCATCTGCTTTTTGTTGAAAACAGAGGAACGCGATTCCTCGCGGAGTTTCCCCTGAGAGCGAAATACGGGGATCCTTCGCGGAGTTTATCGTGAGCCTCTTCGCTTCGCTCAGTCTGTCATGTCGCCTTGCGACACCCCGCAGGATGAAAATGTAGCGCCGCCCTTGACGGCAGACGCCGGGCATAAAGCCTGGCGCTACACGTTATTTTCAGGGCAGAATGACAAGCGAAGGGATCGGAAAGACATGGTGGTCGATTTTTTCACAGCTTCCGACAGCCCGCAGCCGCTCGCTTTGTCCGAGCGGCTGGGAGCATCGGCGCTTCCGCTCTTTGTTCGATAAACCGCACTGGAAGTCGAACAGAACCGCGAATCCGGTGGAAAAGGGTCTATTTGCTGCCATGCTCCGTTAGCCCTATAATGTCATGAGAGTTGAGATACCGCAGCGCTCCCTGTAAGTGTGAGTTTCAT
>JBOGJZ010000424.1:0-2294 GCA_050745645.1 Terriglobia bacterium
CCGCGCCTTCAGGCGCGCGATGTCGGCTTGCGGCGCACGCGAGGCATACACGAGGGTCGTGTCGCGCGCGTTCAGGTGGGCGAGGTGAGCGACCTGGTCGGCCCCCAGGGAACAGCCAGGGCAGGCATGATCAGGCCAGCCGTGCACGCCGGGCTCGAAGAAGGCGCGGTAGACGATCAACTGACGGCGGCCGTCGAACAGGTCGAGCAGGCTCGCCTTGCCCTTAGGTCCGTCGAACTCGTACTTCTTCTCCACCGCCATCCACGGCATTCGTCGACGCTCGGCGGCCAGAGCGTCGTGGGCCCGCATCGTCGCCTTTTCCTTCACGAGCAGTGCCCGACGTGCAGCTTCCCACTCCTCCTGCGACACGATCGGCGGAGTCTTCATGGCGTGCTGTCCTTCTTTCCGGCCCTTCTCAGGTGATGTTGTTGTGGACTGTGTTGTCATAGTTTTCTCTCCTTGATCCGAGTTGTTGGTTCAATTTTCTTCGCATGAAGCTTCTTCGCGGCTAACGCGGTTAGCCCGCCTGTCAAGGTTGCGCCAACGACAATCAGCGCCAGGGTTGCGATGCACGCGGGACACAGGGGAGTCCTCCTTTGCTTTCAATTTGAGCAGCCACGGTCAATAACAGGACGATCAACCGTCACGAAAATGTCATGATAGGCCGCACCTCAATTGATCCGAAGCGCGCGCCCGGAATTTTCGCGGCCATGGCAATGGCCTCGTCGCGGTCCCGCGCTTCCACCAAGTAGTATCCGCCAAGTTGTTCCTTGGTCTCGGCAAACGGCCCGTCAGTGGTGAGCGGCTTGTCGTCCCGCACGCGCACCGTGGCGGCGGTTTTGGTCGGCTGCAGCGCGTTGCTTCCCTTGATCGCCTTGGCGAACTCCTTGCCAAAAGCCATGTATTCGCCCATCTCAGCCTCAGGATAGCCCTGGCTGAATCGCTTCTCATTGTCGTAAATCAGCAGCAGGTATTGCATGGTGTATTCCTCCTTGTTGGTTGTGGTTACACTGGGTAACGGGAACTGATTTCTCAACTCCGCAATTTAAGCAGGTTGCTGAAATATCCAGATTGTCATCCTGGAGGGCCATTTCAGCAGCCCGCTAGCGGAAGGCGCAGACTTAAAGGGCAAGCCTGCTTGTTCTCTGCCGCCAGCCCAACGCTTTTGGCTTTTCTTCTGCCACCCGTACGACGTTTGATGTGAAAGAAATCGACAGCGGACAAGAAATTTTTAGATCTGCCTTATCCGGCTTACCGGGGCGGGCAGGCATGGAGGCATGGATGTAGTGGTTTGGCGGAGACCGCCTACTGAGCGGAATCAGGCGGTGGTTTTACATGGGGATAAAATGGCTGTCTCATTCCCGCTATAGCGGAAATCCAGCCGTCACCCCTCCCGCTTTCGCGGGGGGTGACGACTGACGGGTCGTGCAGTCGAAGGCCGCGCTGCTCAACCCATTTATTTTCAGCGTGGTGGTGGTTGTCAGGAATGAAACGCACGGCCAGGGAGGTTCTCCCGAATCTGACCGTAGCGGAAGCAGCCCACCAGGTGGTCATTGACCATTCCAACCGCCTGCATGAAGGCATAGCAGATGGTCGGGCCGACAAACCGGAAGCCACGCCGGATAAGTTCCCGGCTCATGGCTTCGGACTCGCTGGTTTTTGCCGGCACATGCGCCGCGGCGCGCCAAGCGCCGCGCTTCGGGCGGCCATCTACAAAGCGCCAGAGAAGCGCATCCAGGCTTCCAAACTCATCTTGAACTTCGAGAACTCTTTTTGCATTTTCCACCGCCGCTGACACCTTCAGCCGGTTACGGATGATTCCAGGATCCGCGAGCAACCGCGCGATGTCACTTTCCCGGAAACGCGCCACCCGTGCCGGGTCAAAACCAGCGAACGCCGTCCGGTAGTTTGCGCGCTTCTTCAGAATGGTTTCCCAACTAAGGCCGGCCTGCGCTCCCTCCAAGACCAGAAATTCAAACAGCAGCCGGTCGTCGTGGACTGGCGCGCCCCATTCTTTATCGTGGTATGCAATGCCAAGCTCGGTGACTGCCCAGGGGCAACGTTCTATGTTTTTGGGTTCCCTATGTGAATCCGGCAAGGCGCTCACTTCCGTGCTACCAGATCAACTTCAAGGCGAACTGAATCTCCCGGGAAGGCGTCTGGGTCGAAGTGATGAGCCCCGCGCCGGGTATGGGGTTTCCACTCGGATCGAAGACAGTGAGATTGTCTATCGGTGAGGCAAAATTCGCGCGGTTGAGGATGTTAAAAAACTCCGCCCGGAACTGCAGATTGAA
>JBOGJZ010000425.1:0-3637 GCA_050745645.1 Terriglobia bacterium
GACAAGTGCGTGCACTGCGGCTTCTGCTTGCAGGTCTGCCCCACCTATCTTCTGTGGGGCGAAGAGATGGACTCGCCCCGGGGCAGAATTCACCTGATCAGGACAGCCACTGAAGGCGTAACGCCAGTCACTCCACGCTGGGTTTCGCACTTCGATAGCTGCCTGGGCTGCATGGCGTGCATGACAGCCTGTCCTTCAGGTGTGGATTACGGCAAGCTGATTGAGGCAACTCGCGCCCAGATCGAGCGGTTGCACCGGCGTTCTTTCCTCGAAAGACTGCACCGCCGGTTTCTTTTTAGCGTGTTTACAAACCCGCGGCGGCTGCGGTTGCTACACTGGCCTCTGCTGATGTATCAACAATCGGGGCTCCGGGAGTTGCTGCGAAGAGCCGGTGTGCTGAAGCTCTTGCCGCAGCAGTTGCGGGCAATGGAAGAGCTGATGCCTAAGCTGACGAAGAGCGAGGCCGTGGCAGAGGTAACGCCCGCGCGCGGAGCGCCGCGGCGGCGTGTAGGGTTGCTGTTGGGCTGCGTCCAGCGTGAGTTCCTTTCCCAGGTGAATGCCGCGACCGCGCGGGTTCTCGCGGCGGAGGGATGCGAGGTCGTGGCGCCGCCGGAGCAGCCGTGCTGCGGAGCTCTGTTGTTGCACGCCGGAGAGGAGGAGATGGCTGCGGAGTTGGCAAAACGCACGATCGAAGTTTTCGAGCGCACGCATGTGGATACGATCGTCATCAACGCCGCTGGATGCGGCTCTAACGTCAAGGAGTATGGATACTTGTTACGCGACGATCCGGAATACGCGGAGCGCGCGCGCGAGTTCTCAGCGAAGTGCCAAGACGTAAGCGAGTTTCTTGTCGAGCTTGGGCTGCGTTCGGCTCCGCATCCTCTGCCCCTGCGCGTAGCATACCAGGATGCCTGCCATCTGCAACACGCCCAGGGAGTGCGCTCGCAGCCGCGGTTGCTGCTGTCACGGATTCCGGACCTGGAATTAGTGGAACTGCCCGAGGCTGCGATCTGCTGCGGCTCCGCAGGAATCTACAATCTCGTGCAGCCGGAGGCCGCCACTGCGCTGGGGAACCGGAAGGCGCAGCTCATCGATCCGGCCGCGGTCGACATAGTAGCAACTGGGAATCCCGGATGCCTCCTGCAGTTGACCTCCGCGCTGGCACGGACTGGGAAAAAGACGCCAGTTGTGCACACCATTCAGTTGCTTGACGCCTCAATCTGCGGCGCAATGCCAGGTTCGTTATTGTGAGGCCGCCGCGTTAGGGTTTTCCGGTGTGTTTCCGCTCACGTCATTCCCGCGCAAGCTGGGGTGCATCTATGCGAGTGCTCATTGCCGATGACAGTAAACTGGTCCGGCGCAGTGTGGCGGCGCTTTTATCGTCGCAGTTGAATTGGGAAATTTGCGGAGAGGCGGCGGATGGCGCGGAAGCGCTTGGAGAAGCGCGAAAACTCCTGCCCGACCTGATCCTGCTTGATATAAGAATGCCAGGGATGAACGGACTGGAAACGGCGCGTCTTCTCAGACAAGCAGTGCCCGCAGCCAAGATCATCGTGATGAGCCAATATGATCCAGCCCGGTTATTGCCGTACGTAATCGAAGCGGGCGCGCATGGCTGCGTGGATAAGAATTGCCTCGCGACGGATTTGCTGGGAGTTGTTAAGGCTGCCGGGGCGGAGCCGGGAGCTCGCCAGGCAAGGGGCGCGCCCTGACCGGGCGCCTAAAATTAGGGTAGCCATCGGCCAATCGACTTTCGATTGACCGTGGAGTTGTTTTTGTCACAATCGAAAGCCTACGGCAGGAAAGTTGCTGACCGATGGCTACCCGTCGCTGAGCGGCGGAACGGTTCCCATGCCTGCTCCGAAAATACGCGTCTTTAAAGATATCGAAACGTTCAGCCGCGCCGCTGCTGCCGAGTTCACAGCACTCGTCTCGCGGGCCGCGCCGGGCGGCAAGCCATTTGCCGCTGCGCTCTCCGGCGGCTCCACTCCGAAGCGGTTCTACGAGTTGCTGGCCACGCCGGAGTTTTCAAGCAAAATCGCCTGGCCGCGCGTTCATCTGTTTCAAGTGGACGAGCGGTGCGTCCCGCCCAATGATGCCGAAAGCAACTACCGGATGATGCATGAAACCCTGCTCCAGCACATAGACCTTCCTGCTGCAAATTTCCACCGCATGCCGGCTGAGCAGCCTGACCACGAGCAAGCCGCGCGGCATTATGAGAACAGCCTGCGCGAGGCGCTCGGTGTTCCGCCGCCGGGATGGCCCGCTCTGGACCTGGTTTATCTGGGTTTGGGCGGTGACGGCCACACCGCATCACTTTTTCCCGGCACCGTGGCGCTCGATGAGCATCAGCTTGCCGTCTGCGCGAACTACGTTTCACAACTCAAAATGTTCCGCCTGACGCTCACCTTTCCCGTTCTTAACGCCGCAGCAAAGCTGATTTTTCTGGTGTCAGGCGCAGAGAAGGCGGAAATAGCCCGGCAGGTCCTGAGACCATCCGTAACTGCAATTCAATTCCCTGCTCAGCAGATTCAACCGGCCCACGGTGCTGTAAGCTGGTACTTGGATGAAGCCGCAGCCCGGCTGTTGTGAGCGTGCCATGATTAGAATCGCGCCCTCTATCCTTTCGGCTGACTTCATGCGGCTTGGCGAACAGGTCCGCGAGGCCGAAGCGTGCGGAGTCGACCGCGTTCAAATTGACGTGATGGACGGGCGATTTGTTCCCAACATCACGTTCGGGGCAGTAGCGATTGAGTGCCTGCGTCCGCTCACCCAAATCCAGCTCGAAGCCCATCTCATGGTCGCGCCGCCGGAGGACTTCATCGAAAGCATGGCTAAAGCGGGCGCGGATACGATCATTATCCATCAGGAGGCTACTCCCCATCTGCATCGCGCGGTACAGCAGATCCGTAACCTGGGGAAAAAAGCGGGGGTGGCGTTGAACCCAGCTTCACCTGCTTGCCTTGTGAGCGAAGTGCTTGAAGATGTGCAGCTCATTCTGGCGATGACCGTCAATCCGGGGTTTGGCGGGCAGCACTTTATTCCTAACACCCTCCCGAAGATTCGCACCATCCGCCGGATGATCGAAGAGCGCAGCTTGAATTGTGAGTTGGAAGTTGACGGGGGAATCAATTTTGATACGGCTCCCGAAGCCGTCAACGCGGGCGCCAACGTTCTGGTGGCTGGTACGGCCGTGTTTGGCTTTCCGGGCGGCGTGGCCGCAGCCATTCGTGAACTGCTCGCCCGGTGCGCGCCGTTCGAAAACCGCAGCGTTGGTCCCCACCCCCAACCATGACAGCTTCCAAACGGCGACATTCCGCGCATTATCTGGGAGCAGCCTTAATTCTAATCCTTCTATTCCCCGCTCTGATTCAGGCGCAAGGATTGGCGCGCGAGGCTCTCTCCTGTTTTCCTGCGGACACGACGCAAATGACTTACGCCGATCTCTCTCAGCTTCGGGACTTGCCCAATTACAATCAGTTGCGCCGCATCCTGTTTAGCCGCCCTGTACAGCAATTGGAGGCGTTGCTTCAGCCGCTCGGCGTCGATCCAGCAAAAGACACCGATGAAGTGGCGCTCGGGTGGCGCGGGCCGTCGCCGAACAGATCGATCTTCTTTGGCCTGGCGCAAGGAAGAT
>JBOGJZ010000426.1:0-6765 GCA_050745645.1 Terriglobia bacterium
TCATGAAAACCCCGAAACTGAGGGATGCCAAGCGGCGGGTAGTGTCTCAGTTTGAAATAGCGGAGGCGCGATAGTGAACGAAACGCTCGAAGAACATAGAACCGAATGTGCAGCCAGGCTTGATAGACTGCTATCATCTCCTGTGTTTCCCTTTGACGACAGCCTGAAGTCGCGCTTGCCTGAAGAACATGGATTGTACGTAATTACGCGAAATAACGGGTCCGGTCAGGTCGAATGCCTACACGCCGGGCGCTCCCACAAAGCGCGAACTGGATTGCGCGACCGAGTTTGGAATCAGCACTTCTGGGGCGGAGGCAAAGGTGCAGGGAGCGATTTGGTCCAGAAGGTCATTCATAACCTGCACGCGGAGCTAGGTATTCTAGATAGCCCTGCCAGCCGGGAGACTAGGGGCAAGGCTCAAGAGTGGATTCGCAATAACTGCCTGGCACAGTGGGTTGTCGAAGAAAATCCTGACTTAAGGTGCTGGGCAGAACATTACATGCTCAGTATCCTGCGACCGATCTGGGGCCGATAAAATTCAAACTGAGACACTACCAAGCGGCGAGCTTCCTTGACCCTCTCGCTTTGGCTGTGTTACGTTGGCCGTTGGCGGGCGAAAGCCCGCTGATTTTCGCCTTCTACAGCGCCTTGAAGCTTTCTGCCGCTTCAGTTCACCTGAATGCTGGAAGAGACGCCCGCTGGAAAGAGTGTCAGCGTTAAGCCCGGTGTTGTGGCGCACTAACAGCCTCTACTGGGGAACTCCATTTGGCCACTTTACCGAAAATGACTCTTAAGCGAACGCCCCTGTTTCAGACACATTGTGAATTAGGCGCCCGGATGGTAGAGTTCGGCGGCTGGGAGATGCCGGTAGAGTACGGCGGCATCGTCGAGGAACACCTCGCCGTGCGGACGCACGCCGGGCTCTTCGATGTTAGCCACATGGGCGAGATCGAGGTTAGCGGCCCGAAGGCTTTGGACTTCCTTCAACTGGTTACTTGCAACGACGTTTCACGGCTGGCGCTGCACCAGGCGCAATATTCCGCGATCATGGTCTCGCAGGGCGGCGCCGTAGACGACTGCGTTATTCACCGGCTGGAAGAAACGCGGTTTTTCATTTGCGTAAACGCCGCCAACACTCAGAAGGATTTCGAGTATCTGCTGCAAACGAACTCCTTCAAACCCGCTGAGGCTGAAATTAGCGACGTTTCCGGGGCTTACTCGCAGCTCGCCCTTCAGGGGCCGGCTGCCGTAACGATCCTCAAGAAGGTAACCAGCGCCGATCTCACGGCGCTGAAGACTTACTGGTGCTTGCCTGCGGTCTGCTGTGGAGTCAACGGGTTGCTCGCAAGGACGGGATACACCGGCGAAGATGGTTTCGAGTTTTATTTTCCACCGGCGGAATCGCAGAGGGTGTGGACGGGGCTTCTGGAAGCAGGACGTCCGCATGGGCTGATCCCCGCTGGGCTGGGCGCCCGCAATACGCTGCGGCTTGAGGCAGCATATCCTTTATACGGCCATGAGCTTGACGCTGAGACGACTTTACTCGAAGCCAACCTGGGCTGGATCTGCAAACTGGACAAGGGCGGCTTCATTGGAAGAGCGCCGCTTGCCGAACAGAAGCAGAAAGGATTGCGCAAGAAGCTGGTGGGATTTGAGATGGTGGAGCGCGGAATTGCCCGCGACGATTACCCCGTTTGGATAGACGGAAAAAACCGCGGGCGCGTGACAAGCGGCTCCTTCGCGCCGTACCTTAAAAAGAACATCGGCCTTGCGTATGTGCCCCCTGAATACGCCGGGCCGGGGCGCGAGATACAGATTGAAATTCGAGGCAAACTGACGGCTGCGAGACAGACGCCATTACCGTTCTACCGCCGGGCGCGCGGTTGATCGAGATGATTCTTGGCGCGGGTTTTTGAGACCCGCAACTTCACATTACGCAAAAACGAGGCCAGTTATGTACCCTGTGGAATTTCTTTATACGCGCGATCATGAATGGGTCCGGGTAGACGAGAACATTGCGTCGGTCGGAATCACCGATCACGCTCAAAAAGAGTTGGGTGACATCGTGTTTGTTGAGATGCCTCCGGCGGGAACCCAAGTGACCGCGAAGGAATCGCTAGGCACGGTGGAATCAGTGAAGGCGGTGGCGGACGTCTATTCACCGGTCAGCGGCGAGGTGATCGCCGTTAATCCCAAGATCCAAAACGCTCCAGAGCTGGTCAATTCTGATCCCCACGGCGAGGGCTGGCTGGTTCAATTGCAGCTCAAGGATCGGAGCGAAACGGAAGGCCTCATGACGTCTGAGGAATACGAAGCCTACCTCAAGGGAGCGGCCAGCCGCTGATGCGCTACCTTCCCAATTCCGCTCAGGACCGGGCGCGGATGCTGGAGGCTGTGGGCCTGCGATCCGCAGAAGATTTGTTCGCTCAAATTCCGGCGGAGCTTCGCCTGAAAAATCCATTGCGGGTTCCCGGTCCTCTTTCCGAATCCGGGATCCTTGAATTCTTCCGGGAAGCGTCTCAGCAAAGCGCGAAAGATTACGCCTCCTTTCTGGGCGCTGGCGCTTACAGCCACTATCGCCCCGTCACCATCGACATGCTGCTCTCAAGGGGAGAATTCTTCACGGCTTACACACCGTATCAAGCTGAGGTTTCTCAGGGCACGCTTCAAGCCATGTTTGAATTTCAAACCCTGATGGCGCAGCTTACCGGCATGGAAGTTGCAAATTCATCCCTCTATGACGGGTCTACAGCTACAAACGAAGCGGTGCTGATGGCGATGCGCATCACCCGGCGCGACCGCGTGGTCCTGGCAAGAACTTTGCACCCGGAATATCGCGAGGTAGTAAGGACCTACGTGCGCAATCTTGGCGTCGAGCTTCAGGAAGCTCCTTACGAGCCGTCCGGGCAGTTGGATCTGGAAAATCTGGAAGCTAGGGTGAATGAAAAGACGGCCGCGGTCGTCGTCCAGTCGCCGAATTTTTTCGGCGTGATCGAGCGGATTCCGGAAATCAGCGCCGTGGCCAGAAAACACGGAGCCTTGCTCATTGTGGCGATTGCGGAACCGCTCTCGCTCGCAATCATAAGACCCCCGCGCGAAGCCGATATCGTCTGCGGCGAAGCTCAATCGTTCGGGATTCCGGTTGCTTTCGGCGGCCCGTATGCTGGCTTCATGGCCACGCGGGAGAAATTCGTCCGGCAGATGCCGGGGCGGCTGGTAGGCCAGGCACAGGACGCTGAAGGGCGGCGAGGCTTTGTGCTTACGCTCGTGACACGCGAGCAGTTCATCCGGCGGGAGAAAGCCACCTCGAATATCTGCACCAGCCAGTCCCTGTGCGCGCTCGCAGCCACCATCTATCTGTGCCTGCTGGGCAAGCGAGGTCTGCGCCTGTTAGCGGAGCATAACCTCTCTAAAGCCCATTACGCCGCGCAGCAGTTCGCTTCCGCTTCATCAGCGGCGCTTCCCTTCGCTTCTCCTTATTTCAATGAGTTCGTGATTAAGGCGCCGGCCGGCTCTCGCGAGGTACTCGCCGCTCTTGAGAAAGAAAATATCCTTGGCGGTGTTGAACTGGAGCGTTTCTATCCCGAGCTTAAAGACCACTTGTTGGTGTGTGTTACTGAAACCGTCTCGAAACAAACTATTGACCGGATGGCGGTGGTCCTTGGCAGCTTTGGAGCAAAGCATCGGGCGCTGCAAAGCCGTGAAAAGGCCCACAGCATTCCGGCCCGAGGGTAGCGCAGAGTTTGTGCGCTTCAAACTCTGCGGTTGCGGCTCTGCTGTGCTTCGCTGCCAGTTTAACGGCTTTGCGCCTTTACGAGAGGTCTTTTAGAACATGAAAAACGGGATTCGCGCGGCACGGCCGCACGTGACCTTGAATGAGGGACTGATATTCGAGCGCTCCGGGGCGGGAAAAACCGGGGTGGAGCTCTCTCCGCTGGACGTACCGCCGGTCTCGGCGGTGGACGCACTGGGCGCCGAATCGATCCGGCACGAGATCGAAGATTTCCCCGAGGTTTCGGAACTGGAAGTCATCCGCCATTTCACGCGGCTTTCCACTTGGAACTACGGCATTGACACCGGCCTTTATCCTCTCGGTTCATGCACGATGAAGTACAACCCCCGCATCAACGAAGTTGTGGCGCGCCTGGAAGGTCTGGCGACGGATCACCCCTACGCTCCTGCGCCGCTGGTGCAAGGTTGTCTCAGAGTTCTTGCGGAAACGGCGCGTTGCTTGAAGGAAATTACGGGCATGGATGCTATTTCGCTTCAGCCGGCGGCGGGAGCGCAGGGCGAGCTGACGGGATTGCTCATGATCCGCGCCTTCCTCAATGATCGCGGCGAGCGCCGCCGATTTGTACTGATTCCTGACTCCGCCCACGGCACCAACCCGGCAAGCGTCACGATCGCGGGCTATGAAGTGCGGAACCTGAAGTCCAACGAACGCGGCTGTGTTGACCTCGCGGAGTTAAAGCGAGCCATGAGCGAAGACGTGGCCGCATTGATGCTGACGAACCCGAACACGCTGGGCATTTTCGAGACGCAAATTCGCGAAATCAGCGATATTGTGCATGCCCAAGGCGGCCTGGTTTACATGGACGGCGCGAACATGAACGCTCTGGTGGGCGTCGCGCGGCCCGGCGAATTTGGCGTGGACGTCATGCATTTGAATTTGCACAAAACCTTTTCAACGCCTCACGGAGGCGGAGGGCCAGGCTCCGGGCCCATTGCCGTGCGGCAGACTTTTGAACCCTATTTGCCGGCGCCCGTCATCGAAGAAACTTCCAATGGCGAATACCTGGTGAACTACAACCGCCCAAAGAGCATCGGCCGGGTGCGGGCATTTTACGGCAATTTCGGCATGGCCGTGCGGGCGCTTGCCTACATCATGGCGTTCGGGCCTGAAGGATTGCGGCAGGCCACCGAAGACGCTGTTCTCAACTCAAACTACGTCTGCGCCCGCCTCAAAGGGACTTACCAACTTGCCTACGATGTTCCAGCCATGCACGAGTGCGTCTTTTCCGAACGGCGTCAGGCGGCGCATGGCGTGCACACCGGCGACATCGCCAAGCGGCTAATCGACTATGGATTTCATCCTTACACCGTCTCGTTCCCTCTGATCGTTCAGGGCGCTCTCATGATCGAGCCTACCGAAAGCGCCAGTAAAGAAGACCTCGATTCCTTCATCGACGCAATGCTCTCTATCGCGCGTGAAGCGGAAGAGAATCCGGAGATCGTGCTGAAGGCGCCGCACACGACGCGCATCGGCCGCCTCGATGAGGCCACCGCGGCCCGCAAACCCGTGCTTCGATGGAAACCGGAAGCGTCCAACGCCGCGGACAACGGCGAGAAATTCTGAAAAAAGACAAAGCGGGAAGGCGCTCCAGGTCTCTGCTAAGCGCGGCCGGCAAACTGAGAGCCGTTTTTAAACGGTTCGTATTGTCCGCTTTTCCCGGCCATCGCGGTCTTCTTCAGCAGCGCCCCTAAAGCGGTATTGCTGAGCGGCTGGAAATTCCGCGCAGCGTCGAGCCCCTGTTGCAGCCTTTCCATCGAGTCGCAGCCGTTAATCACCACCGAGACCGGCAGATTCATAGCGTAGTCCAGACACTCGGTGGGGCTCACGGACCCGCTGCGAAGGATGACGCCGTTGCCCAGCGTCTTCATGGCGAGCGCGCCAATCTGCCGCTCAATGAGCACCGGCAAAACTTCCTTCGCAAAGCCGGTAGCATGGTGCGCGTCCATCACGTTGAGCGGCATCTGGACAGAATCGAAGATGAATCCGCGCGCAGACCCCATGCTCAGCATCTTGAGGTGAACCCTCGGATCGTAATGGCCAGTAAAGCCAATATAGCGGATCTTGCCGGCTTTTTTCGCGGCCATCGCCGCCTCCAAGGCTCCACCGGAGCCGAAAATCTGGTCCGGATCGCTCATGGTGGTGACCGCATGAAACTGCAGCAGGTCCAGGCGATCGGTCTCGAGGCGCCGCAGTGATTCTTCCAGTTGCTGCATGGCTAACCCCGCCTTCCGCGCATTGATTTTGGTCATCAGGAACACCTTTTGGCGATAACCATTGCGCAGCGCCTTGCCCATGCGGATTTCGCTTTGCCCGCCATTGTAATCCCAGGAGTTGTCCATGAAATTGACGCCGTTGTCGATAGCGGCGCGGACGATACGGATGCTGTCCTGCTCGTCGTCCTGCAGGCCGATGTGATATCCCCCCAGCCCGAGCAGCGAAACCTTTTCCCCCGTATGGCCGAGTACCCGGTAGGGCATTCCGTAACGAGTTTCGGCCCATAATGGGGGGACTCGGCCTAAAAGGCCATCCGCCACGCCTGCGCCGGCGACTCCAATGGCAATTTTATTCAGGAATTCCCGCCGGCCCTGCCGCTTCGCAGTCATGAGGACCTCCTCGGAGATAACGGCGGAGAAACTAAGGTGCGATGGGCGCCGTTCTTGCCTCTGCCGGTCAGCATATCACAGGCAGATTTCATCGGCGCCTTCTGCGAACGCGCCGATGAAATTGATTTCAATTTGCATTTGTCCAATCGCAGATACTTCGGCTGCGATAGAAAATTTTTCCGATGTCGTTAGCTTGTCAAGATGTCCGGTTTTGCCTTTCGTTCGCCGCTAACCGGAGGAGCCCGTAGGGCGACTGAGGCTAGCGGCGAAACGGTCCTTTCATCCCTCTTCAGGCCGCCCGCAACGGGTGACCCCTTTTCTTGCCAGCCGCCGGAAGAGGCGCCGCGTCGGCCGTGTACCGTCCGACGA
>JBOGJZ010000427.1:0-7745 GCA_050745645.1 Terriglobia bacterium
CAAACTTGCGCGACCGCGGCTCCTTCTAATATCTTGGGATGATGCTTCTCATGTCCAGCCTGCTCCCGAATACGGATGATGTGACCACCATTTCACTGCGGAGCCTGGCGGCGTGCCTGACGCTCGCCGGCATGATTTCGCTTTTCCCTCTGCGGGCGTGTTCCGCCGTTCAAGGAGACTATAAGATAGAACAGATCGCGCCGCACACTTTCGTCTGGGTTCCCGATGACATCATGGACCAGAATGGCGACCCGGAATTCAGCCGCGCTGTGAACGCGGGCTTTGTCATCACAGGCCAGGGAGTGGTGGTCATCGACACGGCCAACAATCCCTTTCACGCGCGCGAGATCCTTTACGAGATCCGGCAACGCACGGACCTTCCAGTCCGGCTCGTCATCAACCTGGGAGGACAGCCCGACCAGATGCTAGGCAACGAAGTGTTTGCCGAGCAGCACGCGATGATCGTTTCGACCTCTGCGGCGGAAGCGCAGATGCGAGCTTATCAGGCGTCGCTAGCGCGCCGGATGTCCTTTGACGCCGAGCTTCGAGCCCACATGCGCGGCATCCACCTGACGCTGCCGACACAAACCTTTCAAGGCGAGACGACGTTCCACCTGGCGAGCCAGGAAATCCGCGTCGTGAGCGTCGATTGCGGGCTGCCTGGCCATAGTGGAGGCGACGCGGTGGCATACCTGCCCCAGGCCAAAACGCTTTTCTTGGGCGACCTTTACGTGAACGGCTACGTACCGCAAGTGGGGTCGCGAGACATCACCCGCTGGATCGGCGCGCTCGGACAACTTGAAAAGTGGAACGCCGATGTGTTTGTCCCTGGTCGCGGCGAGCCTGGTCCACGGAAAAGCGTAGCCAATTTCCAGGGATTTCTCGAGTGGTTGAAAGCCGGAATACAGACGGGCATCCGGCAGGGCGAATCGCTTCCGCAAGTGGAGCGCAGCTTGCTCTCCTCATCTGCCTTCAATCTTCGCGCCCTTGATCTTGCGCCCCACGCCATCAGGCAAGTCTACGATCAGCTCAAAAACGCCGGCGCTGCTCATGCTACCGCGCCAGAAGGCGCCACCATCTCAAGCGCCTCTTCGATCGCGCCGTAGACAGTTCGCAGCTCATCCGGGGTGATGAGAAAAGGCGGAAGAATGTAGATGACGTTTCCGAGCGGCCGCAGCAAAACTCCTTTCGAGATAAAAAAATCATAAAGGCGCGGGCGGAGGGCAGAAAGATAACCTGCATCATCCGCCTTCAGTTCAATCGCGGCAACCGTGCCGATGCTGCGGGTATCGCAAACAGCCGGGTGATGCTGAAAGCGCTTGATCTGTTCCTGGTGCATCCGGGCGATGGCGGCAATGCGTTCAAACACCGGCTCCTCGCGGAAGATTTCCAGGTTTGCGATGGCGGCGGCGCAGGCAATCGGATTTGCAGTATAGGAATGCCCATGAAAGAATGTGCCGCTCCGGTCTGTCTGCCGAAAGGCTTCAAAGACAGACGCGGTGCACAACGTCGCGCCGAGCGGGAGAAAACCTCCGGTCAGCCCCTTGGAAAGGCACATCAGGTCCGGCTCAATTCCGGCCACTTCGCAGGCAAACATTCGACCGCAGCGGCCGAATCCGGTGAGCACTTCATCCGCAATGAGCAGCACGCCGTAGCGGCGCGTCAGCTCTCGAATCCGCACTAAAAATTCCGGCGGATGTACGATCATGCCACCGGCGCCCTGCAGCATCGGCTCGACGATGACCGCCGCGACCTCTTCTGAATGGCGGTCGAGCAGCGCTTCAAGGCTATCGGCGCACTCGATGGAGCACGTCTCGCGCGTCTTTCGCACCGGGCAGCGAAAGCAAGTCGCCGAGTGCGTGCGGTAGACCGGAAAAACCATGCTGCGAAAGGCTGCGGTGAAGCTGGATGCGGCGCTAACAGACATCGCGCCTACGGTGTCCCCATGATAGGCATGTTCGAGCGCGACTAGGCGGTTTTTCTGCGGCTTGCCCTGATTCTGCCAGAATTGCACGGCCATCTTCAGCGCTACCTCGACGGCCGTCGAGCCATCATCGGAAAAAAACAGATGCGCGAGCGACGGCGGCGTCACCTCGCGGAGCCGCGCCGCGAGCGCTTCAGCCTTATCATGCGTGAAACCCGCGTAGATGACCTGCTCCAGCCGTTTGGCCTGCGCGGCGACGGCGGCGGCGATCCGTGGATGGGCGTGGCCGTGCAGCGTGACCCACCAGGAGGAGATGGCGTCGATCAGGCGGCGGCCGTCGGCGGTGTACAGGTACACGCCCTCCGCCCGCTCGATCGCAATCGGCGGCGGGTCAAGCGCCGGATGCGTGTAGGGATGCCAGATCTGCAATGGGTTCATTAGGCTATCCGGGAGCAAAGCTGGATTCGCAGTGCGCATACGCTCTACCAACCCCGAAAAGAGGCATTGTTGCTTCTAGGGGATTTGAATTGGCCAGCCAACGAATTGTCTCGTTCGACGACTGTACCAAAACCCTATCTAATAGGCCGAAAATGGGTTCCAATTCGAGCGAAAGCAGAAGCCCTGAAAGCGTACAAACCGATGATAGGAAAATGGATACTGAATTGTGTATCTGAGAGGCCTAGACCTGTCACGCATGAGGTCGCGGATTCGAGCCCCGTCGTCCCAGCCAGCTAATTCCGTTGGTATCAGTATCTCGCCGCCTTACAAACTCATCCCCGTGGTCTTTTCCGTAACAAAACGGCTCAATTTGGCTTACCTGTGCCGTTTGAAGGCGGTGGCTTGAAACACCTTGGGTCATGCAAGCGCTGCACTGGCAAAGCCAAGAAAGTATTGTGGCGCGCCAGTGGCGAGATAAACCGGCCGCTACACTTCTGGAATGCCGAGATCATTACTGCCCAGCGGAGACATCTTTACATTGGGAGCGTAGCGCTCCATCAAATCCAGTGCGATGCGCTCGCGGCGGAGCCGTTCGCGTCCCATGTTGACCGCTAAGTCCTCGATGTGGCGTCCAGAGGGATAGATATCGGGAGCGTTTCGCAGGCCAAATTTGAAGTAGATCGGCGCCCCGACAGAGACGATACGCGGCATTTCGTAGTAGCGCACAAAGCCGCCGAAATTATCCGGAACCTCAATATAGAGGTCGATGGGAATTTCCACCGCGTGGCGGATCGCTCCGATCTGCGCCGGGGAGAGATCGGTGGGTATATTCAGCGTGGAAACCCCAGCCTGCTCAAAGACTTTGGCAGTGGCGGGATTCGCCGCGGGCAGGGTCACTGAACTCTTGATCACAAGGTTTTTGGGTAGTTGTCCATCCTTTTTCATCTCGTTGAGCACCCAGATCAGCCCGAGATCAGCAGGCAAAATGCTTCGAATGCCCAGTTCACAGGCCCGCTTCACATCTTCAATGGCATAAACCAGTTGGTCTGCGCCACGATGTTGCAGACCGATCAGCTTGCCTGCAGGCGAGAAAGCCTGAGCGCCCGTTTCAAATGTCGCGCGTGGCCCAACAAACAGGCACACTTCAATTCGCTGATCGCGGCCAATAACCGCCATTTCGCTGATTTCATCCTTCGTCAGCAGCATAACGCCGCTGCCCTGGCTGACGCGATGAACCGGCACCTTATGTGTTTTGGCCGCCGCCAGCACCTCACGGAAGACTCGCGGGCCTTCCACGCTCGGTATTTCGCAGCGGTACTCGCCACCGTCGGGAAACCGCTTGGCGCTTGGCTTCAGGGCATGATTATCTTCGCCGGGCAGTTTGAGCTTTTTCAGGAATTCTTGTGTTTTTTCCATGGTCCCTTTCTTCACCGATTTTTGAGCTGGCAGCGCGGAGTTTCGCGTTCTTTTTCTGGCGCGTCATTCTAAGCGGAGCGAAGAATCTGCTTCTTGCAGGCGATGTTTAGCAGTTTGTTGAAAAACGTTCCGCCTCTGTCATTCTGAGCGGAGCGAAGAATCTGCTTTTGCTATTTTGAAGGACTTGCGAGATCCTTCGTCGCCTTCGGCTCCTCAGGATGACAGGCTGAGTGAGTTTTTCAACAAACTGTTAGAATGGATGCTTCGCTCATCATGACAGTTCCTTTGATTGATGCACTACTTTTTACTGCGTGTACTGAAGGTAGACGGTGCGCGTCTCAGTATAGAAATCGAGCGCTTGCGGACCTTGCTCACGCATCCCAAAGCTCGATTCCTTGGTCCCGCCAAATGGCAATTGGTATTCTACTCCGGCGGTGGGAAGGTTTACGGTGATCAGCCCCGCCTCGATTCCATTCGCAAATTGGTGGACTCGCGTGACATCGCGCGTGACGATTGAGGCCGAAAGGCCAAACCGGACGCAGTTGGCAAGGCGCATCGCGTGCTCAAAGTCTTTAGCGGCTGTCAGACCGAGAACGGGCCCAAAGATTTCTTCCTGGGCAATCCGCATCTCCGGTTTCACATCGCCAAAAATCGCAGGCTCGATGAAATAGCCTTTGTCATAGATGCCGCCGGTTAAGCGCTTCCCTCCCACCAGAAGTTTTGCGCCTTCCTGCTTGCCAATCTCGATATATTTCAGGTCGGTTTCGAGCTGCTTGGCGTCTACCGCAGGCCCGATCTGAACTCCGGCCTCGAGTCCATCTCCAACCTTCAGTTTCCTGGTCTTATCCACCAAGATGTCGGCGAGGGGCTGATAGATTTCCTCCTCGATGATTGCCCGGCTGCATGCCGTGCACTTTTGGCCTGTTGAAAAAAACGCTCCATTGATCAGCACCCCGGCGGCATAATCAAGGTTCGAGTCCTTAAGGACAATGGTGGGGTTCTTGCCGCCCATCTCGAGCTGAACTCGCAGCCTCCGGCTTGCCACCTTGGCATGAAGCGCGTTGCCAACGTCACATGATCCTGTGAACGAAATCGCCTTAATGGCGGGATGCTCCACAAGGGCATTACCCACTGAACCTCCACCGCCCGTGACGAGATTCAGTGCTCCAGCGGGAATTCCGGCCTCGTGGAGCGCTTCTGCCAAACGGTAGGCGCAGATAGGCGCGAGCGACGCAGGCTTTATAACAACCGCGTTGCCACACACCAGGGCGGGCGCCATTTTCCAGGCTGGAATAGCGATTGGAAAATTCCAGGGAGTAATAAGGGCGACCACTCCTAAGGGTTTGCGGATCGTGTAGCAGAAAACGTTTTCGCGCTCGGAAGGAATCTGATAGTTGAAGGAGCGGGATCCTTCGCCTCCATAGTAACGGAAGATATTGATGGCCCGTTTCACCTCACCGCGCGCTTCGGGTAAAGTCTTGCCTTCCTCTCGCGTCATTTCCTTGGCGATATTCTCCGAACGGCTTTCCAACAGCTCCGCCGCCTTAAAAAGGAATTCGCCCCGGCGTGGCGCAGGCAGCGCAGCCCATGCCGGCTGCGCTTTTGTAGCGGCATCGCACGCGCGGTTCGCATCCTCCGCGCCGGAGGCTTGGAATTCCCCCACCACTTCGTCAAACCGTGCCGGATTAATGCTGGAAAAGGTCTTTTTGGACTGGCAACTTATCCATTCACCACCGATATAATTCTTAAATGCTTCACCCATCACGCCTCCTATTGCATCCCACGCACCGAGTTTACCTCGCCTTATACGGCGGCCTGAAGAGGCTGCGTAACAATTGCCGTTATTGAGTTGTCATACACATTCCTGAAGCTGTCCGTGCTCTCCACGACGAAACAACTATTAAACCACAAATCGAATCTTCGCGGGAGTTTTAGTCCGGCTGCCATTGCTATTTTGCTACAGGGTTCCGCCAAAGCCGGGAATCATCCACCCTGCAAGCGCTTATCTTGTAGCGCAGGACTTGCTTTTCAGCCCTGCGGCGTTTCATCAGGCAGAAAACCCGCAGCGTTACAAGGCGAACGCTGCGCTACAAGATGATCATCCGTGACTTTGACGAAACCCTGTATTTTGCTATTTGTCGGATGGTTCTTTCGTCCCGTTGACATCACCCCCGCCCCGTGGTAGTGTTGCCACAATTCGCTAAATTCGGAAGGGGAGGCGCAAAGATAATGCGATCACAAATTCAAAGAGCAGCTTACCTGGCAGGCCTTGTGGCGCTGGCGGCGATCGTTTGGACCGGAGCCGCGAGAGCCACCACGATAACCGTATTCAATAATTTCTCCGGCACGCCTTCGTTTAATCAGTTCGTCGGTTACGGCGTCTCTGGCAGCAACGTGGGGGATTCCGTGCAAGCTATGCCCTTCATCGCTAGTTCGACGGCGAACTTGGCAGACGCAGTTCTGGCGCTGGGGACCTTCACGGCGAGTAATGATGGCCCGATTACCTTGGACTTGGAATCGAACAGCAGCAGCGGGCTGCCGGGAACAGTCCTGGCCACGCTGACGCAGCAAGGGACGATACCTCTCGAAACCTCACCGGGCTTGGTGACGTTCGACTATAGTGGCGGGACCGTTGCGCTCACCTCAGGCACTTCATACTGGCTCGTAGCGCTGGAGACGGACCCAAATTCACTTCAGGAGTGGTTCTTTTCGCATGGCTACGACGGCCCTTATGCTACCAACTCAGCCGGCAGCGCCACAGGTCCGTGGCTAACCATAGGCTCTTCCAACAGATCCGCCTTCCAGGTGGATGGAACCACGGTGGCAACGACGGCTGAGCCTGGAACATTTTCCCTGCTGGCGCTGGGCATCTTTGGCCTGGGCGCGCTTTGGGTAGAACGAAGACGCAAGTTGTCGCGCTGCGCGTAGCGCGTCCCGACGTGTCGGGACTGCGCCCCGAGTCGGTAGCGGGTAGCCGCGGTCAGCGTTTTTCCTGACTGTGGGCTTTTATTCGGGTCACGCCCGGTAGTCTTCCGGCAAGCGCCGGGTGGCGCATACATCGCGCTGTTTGCGATGTATGCGAGTCGGAGTTGTGGAATAAGCTCATGCCTCGCCAGCAGCACTACTATGGCCTGAATCATCCTCACTTCCTGCCCGCCAGCACCTATCGCCGCGCTCGGCTGTTTGATTCCCAGCGCTTCCGCCTGCACTTTGTCCGAACCCTGAACCAACTCCGCCAGCGCAAGATTTCCGCATTATTGGATGGGTCTTGATGCCCGAGCACTTTCATCTGCTCCTCTGGCCTTCCCCAACCGTCAACCCTTCGCAGTTTGTTCAAAGCCTCAGAGAGCGCGCTGCGAAGTTTATCCTAATCTCAGCTTCGCAAAAATAGCGCTCATCCCTGGTGCGCGAGGATGCTTGAAAAACTCGCCCTTCCGGCAACGGTTCATCGTCCGGCGACTCACCGCGTCTGGCAGCGCCGGTTTTATGATCTGAACGTGTGGAGCGAAAAGAAGCGGTTGGAGAAGATCGAATACATGCACAACAACCCCGTTAGACGTGGCCTTGTTGGATCGCCCGAGCGCTGGCCCTGGTCGAGCTTTAGGTATTATTTCATGGAGGACCCTTCCGCTTTGGCGATGGACCGCCTCCCGTGACCGCATACATCGCAACAGCGGCGATGTGTGCGCCACCCGTCGGAAGTAAACACCACGCCGTTATCCTCAGACTCTCCGCTCAAGCGATGCCCCTGCCACCGCGTGATTGACCATGCTATTTGTCGGATTGACTTTCACGCAACCGTATTGTAGAGTCGAGGCTTTCCGACTCGGACCAAACCGGATGGCGTGCAAACTAGATGAAGCGGCTGATCTTCCCTGGCCATGAGTTCTGAACCTCAAGTCATCGAACTGATGCTGGCAAGCTCGCTGAAGAGTGTCGACAGGGCGGAAGCGCTTGCTAATGAGGT
>JBOGJZ010000428.1:0-6707 GCA_050745645.1 Terriglobia bacterium
CTCCTTTCTCGTAACCACCTTAAGAAGGGCACAGTTTGAATGTAGCGGCTTTACGCCGCCATGTGGCGGGATCAACTCGCCGCTACACACTCAAAACGTATCCCGACCTGACCCCTGGCGCGCCTGAGGGCGGTTAATAGACTAGGCTACTTTATCGAGCGCACAAAAACGGGATGCACTCGATTCACATTTCAGGTTCCGTGAACCCGGTAGAAAAGGACGCCGGAAAGCCTCGAATCAAGGGCTCTTGGGCGCCAAAAGAGGGTCCGAAAGAGCGCTTTCTGGGGACGAAGCATTTGTTTAGAAGAACTAAGATGCAAACCGCAGTAAATTTGTTTTTCACAGCTTTAAGGCGAATTCCAAAGGCGATCGAGCGGCGGAGCCGGAGTTCAAGCCAGATTTTTCCTTTTCTCTGCTCCGCCATCTCACCTATAATCCGGCTTAGTTGTTTGCATCAATCACCGGGCGTAGAATAGCCCGATTCGGAGAAAGACCAGATCGCGTGAGCGTCCGAGTTTGCGTACTGGGGAGCGGCAGCCGTGGCAATGCTACCTGGGTGGCGACGGAAAACACCGCGCTGCTGGTGGATGCCGGTTTCAGCCGGCGCGAGATGCTTGCGCGCCTGGCGGCGATCGGCGAGCGTCCGGAGACGTGCACGGCCATCCTGATCAGCCATGAGCACATCGACCACGTGAAGGGCCTCAAGAAGCTGGCGTCCGTTTTAAAATGCCCTGTGTACATGACCGGCTCGACGCGGGATGCTCTTCCCCCGGAAGCTCAGGTTCAGGATTGTGAGTTGCTCACCGCCGGTGAACCGTTCCCGGTTGGAGATATCGAAGTCTGCCCTTTCTCTATTCCTCACGACTCTGCAGACCCCGTGGCGTTCACTCTTGAGGCTGAAGGAATCAAGATTGGCGTTGTGACCGACCTCGGTTATATCCCTGAACTGGTGAAACAGCGCGTGCTTGGCTGCAGCGGCCTCGTCTTTGAGTCCAACCACGATCTCGAGATGCTCAAAGTAGGGCCGTACCCTTGGGAGGTAAAGCAGCGGGTGCTCAGCCGCCAGGGACACCTCTCAAACCTGGCGACGGCAGAGTTCCTGGGCGGCGAGGAATTTGACGGCGGCGGTCAGGTGCTGGTGTTAGCTCACCTGAGCGAGGCCAACAATCATCCGGAAATCGCCCGCCTTTGCGCTGAGGAAGCGCTCGGCCGC
This sequence comes from Terriglobia bacterium, assembly GCA_050745645.1. Taxonomy (GTDB): domain Bacteria; phylum Acidobacteriota; class Terriglobia; order UBA7540; family UBA7540; genus RH2-MAG17b. The sequence continues at coordinate 1,214 of JBOGJZ010000428.1, forward strand.
CGGCGCGCCGGATCACGGCCCGAGTTGCACCTGGCCAGCCAATCCATTCCCACGCCAATCTTTCGCTGGTAAGCCTTGCGATTCGATGAACTCCCGCCTGCTCCGAAAATTTCGGATAGCCCCTCACCCGGTTCGCTCCGCTCGCCACCCCCTCTCTTTGGGGAGAGGGCGCCCGAGGTACGAGGGCGGGTGAGGGGCCATTTTCATGCATTGTGGGCGCCGCAATGCGACATGAGCGCCTGCACTGGATGGACGAACCAAGGAGTAAAGGGCGCGCGCCGCGCTCCAAAGACTCTCATGAGCTTTCAATTTGAAGAGAATGAGACCATACCAGAGGGTATCCGGCGCATCGCAATCGAGCAAATTGACAAGGCCCAGGAGCGAAGCAGGTGGAAAGGGGAGAAGCGCGCAACGGCGATCCATGACGTGCGCATCTGCTTTAAAAAAATCCGTGCGGTTCTCCGCCTGGTCCGGCGTGAGTTGGATGCGAGTCTCTTCGACGAGGAAAACCAGTTTTACCGCGATGCAGGTAGACGCCTGTCGCCCCTGAGGAACCAGGTTGCCATGATCGAAACATACGATCAGGTGATCGAGCGCCTTGGCGATGAGATCGATCATCGCCGTTTCGCACATCTGCGAAGACGGCTGGACCGGCAGAAAAGCCGGAGCCGGGGAAACGCTGCGGAAATTCTGGGAGAAGTGTCAACCAGCCTGCACAACGCACGGCGGCGCGTACCAGGCTGGCCTCTTCACGACGATTCCTTTGCCGCAATCGAGTCCGGACTGGGCGAAACCTACAAGCATGGCCGCTCTGCATTCGCAGCCGCTTATGATGATCGCACCGTAGAGGGCTTTCATGAGTGGCGGAAGCCGGTGAAATATCTGGGGTACCAGACGCGCATTCTCAGACCAATTTGGCCGCCTGTTATAAAAGAGCTAGCCAACCAACTTAAGACCTTGGGGGGTTATCTCAGTGAAGACCATGACCTAGCCTTACTCCGGGGCAAGATAAAAGCGCAGAACTCCGGCCAGGTTACGGAAGAGGTCACGCTGTTGGCGGCGCTGATCGATGAGCGCCGCCAACAACTCCAAGATCAGGCAAAAGAGCTTGCCGGCCGGATATATGTTGAAAAGCGGGGCGAGTTCGTGCGCCGCATTGGCGCGTCCTGGCGCGCCTGGCGGCCGGCAACCCGCTAGCCGGTTTTTATGCCGTGGGTATTCTCAAAGCGGAGTGATGACAAACCCACGGCATATCACGCATGCCGCGGTTCCCTCGTCCCCCTGTCAGCGATGCTGAGCGGAGCGAAGCCGCAGTAATTGACAACTGCGGCTCGAGCTATTCGCCGGATGCGCGGCGGACCAGAGCGGTAGTGCAGGAGACTCTTTCGAGAGAAACGGGCACCAGGGCTACGCCAGGGCCTTCGTCTTCTTCCGGCGCCCCGACCAGAGCTCCCTGTTCGTGCTTAATGAAAGTCAGGCGGCTCAATTCCGCTTCGTGGTCTACCGTAATAAAGTCTCCCAGGCTAATTTGGCCGGTGGCGATCAGATTGGAGAGCGGAAACACCAGATGACGTTCAATCGCACGCTTCAAGTGGCGCGCACCGGATTTCGCATCTGTTCCTTCCTGCAACAAGAAGGCTCGCGCCGCCTCTGTACACTCGAAGACAAACTGCTTATCTTCCGCGGACGTCATGATCCGTTCCTGCACCCGGGCCAGCTCGATATCGAGAATCTGTTGCAGATGAATGGGCTGAAGCGTGCGAAAAACAACCACACGATCGATCCGGTTCATGAATTCAGGGGAAAACTTGCGGCGCGCGGCATCAGTCGCTGCTCGATAGATTTTCTGATCCAATTCGGGATCGGCGTCTTCCATGCCGGCCGAAAATCCCATGCCTCGCGTCATGAGCTTGGTCATTTCCAAGGAGCCGAGGTTGGACGTCATGAAGATCATGGCGCGCGAAAAATCGACCCGCCGGTTATCTCCCAAGGTCAGCGTCGCCTTGTCTAGAATGCCAAGCAAGAGCTGCCAAAGAGCGTCGCTCGCCTTTTCAATTTCATCAAAAAGCACGAAAGACAGTTTTAATTTGTCCGTGTAATGCTCTTCCAAAAGCTCTTGCGTCATCAGGGGCTGAGTTTCGCGATGACCCAGGTATCCCGGAGGCGATCCGATGAGCTTGGCAATTTCGTGACTGTGTTGGAATTCTCCGCAGTCGATTTTCAGCACTGCATTAACCGTTCCGAATAGAACCTCAGCACTCGCCTCGACCAGCCGAGTCTTACCCGATCCGGTCGGCCCCAGCAGAAGCAAGTTTACGATTGGACGGCCGGGCGCTCCGAGTCCCGCCAGGTGAACCTGATACACGCGTGAGAGCTGCCGGATCGCACGGTCCTGCCCCACGATCTTCTTGCGAAGCGCATTCTCGAAGTCCCGGACTTCTGGACTGCGTACTGTAGGATCTAGAACCGTTTGACTTTCGCTCATCGTTAGACCTCGCTAAAGCTTCGCCCGCGGTTTAGCAGACCACCCTTGCGGGACGGGTTTAACTTCACATCCAAAGTTCCCCGTAACAACTTCAGCTCTGTCAGCAATTGCGCCTGCAAGTCACGATCCTGAGTCATCTCTAATACCGGCCGCTGCAAATCAGCGATGCTCAAGTGGAAGTCCCGGGTCTGTGACAACAGGCTGCGTAGATATTCAGCGTTGCCCTGGACCGGTCCCCGCCATTCTTGAGAAGCCTTTTCTCTCACCTCGTCCCAGTTCACCCTTACGAAGGGGTGTCGCGCTACGACGCCTTCGATTACACCTTGGTCAATTCGCGGCTTCTGGCCTAAACAGGCCAGGTGCAATTGCTGTACACGACCTTCCTTCCGAACGTTGTGCACAAGATAGTAGGCGTTGCCGCGTTTCCGAATAAAAGCCATTAATGCTCGCTCCGTAAGCCTACAACGCAAAATCTTGTAGTTTGCGTTACCCAAACCCCTAGGAATTGTATAAAATCTCCTGTAGTGGCTATCTTATCCACTACATCTGATTAGATGCAAACAAAAAATGCTGGTTGCCGCTATAAAAGGTTTTTGAGTTCCTTTGCGAACCCGCTCAGAAAGACGAAATCGCAAATGCACTCACATTCTCATCGTACTGGCCCGGCATGAGACAATGGAGATTGCTGGGACAAATGAGACACTATATTGTCTTGAGGGTCCGCAGCGCGCCTACACCGTGAGAGAGCCGCCGCTAGTGACCGCCTGCGCGTTTGCCCTCGGCAGTTTCATCGGCTGCGGAGGCGCGATCCGTGAGGGAAATCGGATGTGACCGTCTTGGAGAATCCGCTCGCGTGGAGTGCGGAGAAGAGAGACTTCGTGGAGAAATCATCGCTTCTAAGGAGATCATGTATGTTGAGCTTCATGCATTGGAATGAAATCGAGACGCAGCGCGTCAGTCCTCTGATCGACCGCCGGGTCATAGCCGGAGAGAATCTCATGATCGTGCGGCACGATTTCAAGAAAGGCACTGTCATTCCGGTTCATCATCACGTTCATGAGCAGATCAGCATGGTCAAAACGGGCCGGTTGAGACTTTCGACTGCTGACGGCGAAAAGGATATCGGGCCCGACGGGGTCGTCTGCATTCCGTCTGATGCGCCCCATAAGGCGGAAGCGCTGGAAGATACCGTGGTTTTTGAGATTTTCACTCCTCTCCGCGAGGACCTCCTGAAAAAATCGTAGCCCGCTTGACGCCTGGTCAAGGTTGGCGGCTGGCCCTCTCATAACTCTGCGGGTTGGGAGGCCCGCCCTCTTGGGCAAGGCGAGTAGCCCGACGGGACCCTCAATCCGAATCCGTAATAGGACTCGCACCTTCGGTCTGCTGCTTATTGATTCCAAAGCATTTTCTCGCTTTGCGCGCCCCTTCACCCCGGAGGCTGGTTAGCGCACCAGACCGAGGCCGCCAGCCTCTTTCCGATGAAACCGGGTTTGCAAAAGATGAGAGTCATGGTTTCAGCACATCTTGATTCTGAATTCATCCAGCTTAACAACTCCAGACGAGACGAAGGAGACCCGTGAGACCCATGAGACAAGAAATTTCAGGGGGGCAGAGGATGGCATTCCGGGCTCTTCGCTTGTCTCCTGAGCCGAATCGCTCTGAGCCCGTTCGCTCTATCGTTGTCATTCTGAGCGAATCGACCTGTCCCAGCGAAGTCGGGAAGAATCTCAGGGCAATCTCCGCGAAGAGGCTCACGATAAACTCCGCGAAGAATCTGTGCATTTCGCTCAGATGCTTTCCTTCAAACATCCAAGTAATAGCAGCCGGCGCCGCCGTTTGCTCGCAGCGATCTTTATGCGGGCGGACAAACTAAGCGCCGCCACGGAGCAACTGCTGACATGCATAACACGTACAACCGGGAAGCGAATATGCGAGTGGCAAATCGGAAAGCCGGCAAATACTGGTCAGGCAGCGTAACCAGGAGCAGCAATGCGCTTGATCTCGAACCCGGCGTCTTCACCTGGAGCGATCCGAAGAAGATTGCCGGGTCTTTGCGCAAATCAGCCCAACAAAGCACCCGAAGAAAGGGCACGCCGTTGCAGTCGGCCATGTCGATGCTGAACTTCTACATCAACCGCGCAGGTTCCAATCTGAGCAGCGAGCAGAAGAGGATTCTCGTGCAGGCTAAGAAGGAGTTGAGAAGGCTCTTCCAGGCTTCATAGCAGCAACGTGGTTGCGTCTCTGCAAGTCTGCGTTGAGTGCGGCTGGGCACACTGCCGGTTTTGGGTACATTTCTTAATTCTTTGAGCGTCCGGCTCGATGTGCAGGTATAATAAAGAGTAAGGCTACCTATGCGAATCACACTGGATGTGCCTGATGATGTGGCTGAAAGCCTAGCGCGAAATCGCCCAGACGTATCCAAGGCTCTGTTGGAGAATATTGCCATCGAAGGTTGTCGATCCGGCGCACTCAGTGTTGGCCAAGCCGCCGAGCTCTTGGGCACCAGCCATAATGAAGTGGATGGGCTTTTGAAGCGAGCCGGAGTTTATCTAAATTATACGCTCGAAGACCTCGACGCTGACCGCGAAACGTATCGTCGTCTGGGCCTCTGAATGCCCGTCGTTTCCAACACCTCACCCATCAACTATCTCGTTCTCATCGATAGAGATCGAAATCCTACCTGCCATTCATCAGCACGTGGTGATTCCGATTGCCGTCTCGGAGGAGTTGCGGGATCACGCCACTCCGGATCCCGTGCGCCGGTGGATTGGCAACCCTCCCGGCTGGCTTGAAATCCGTGGCCCTAAGCTCTTGCCGGATCAGCGGCTCGAGCGCCTCGGCCGCGGTGAAAGAGACGCGATTCTTTTAGCAGTTTGTTGAAAAACGTTCCGCCCCTGTCATTCTGAGCGGAGCGAAGAATCTGCCTTTGCTATTTTTAAGGACTTGCGAGATCCTTCGTCGCCTTCGGCTCCTCAGGATGACAGGCTGAGTGAGTTTTTCAACAAACTG
>JBOGJZ010000429.1:0-2242 GCA_050745645.1 Terriglobia bacterium
CCACCCGGCTCACCAACTGCCGCACGCTCGATTCGCGGTCGGGGCTGTCCAGTTTTCCGTGAAAGTATTTTGACGCCACAATGTTCGTAGCGGTCATCGACCATTCCTTGGGGACTTCGACGTTTCGCTGTTCGAAGATGGTCCTGCCCTTCTCGTTTTGAATGGCTGCGGTCCGCAACTCCCATTCGATCTCCTCAAACGGAGGCACGCCTGCCTTCGTATTAAAGCGCTTGAGGGTCACGCCGCGTTTTGTTGCCGTGGCGTTTGTCTGAGAACTATTTAATAACGTATCAGTAACATCCCGCTCGGCCATGATACCTCCCTGCCTTTATAGTGTTTGGATGAACAGGATTCGCCGCAGGTTAGCTTTTGGTGCTTCTCGCGAATCCGCTTGAAATCTCATGGCCTTCACCTAATGCGAAGCTCGTTCTCGCTGTGGTGAGGCTGGTTCAGAGCGCCCGATTGACTGGCAACGACACACCGTTTACGCCGTATCCTAACTTGCTGAGACTTACGCCAAGTCTTCCTCGTGCCTGCTCTCAAAACCTAACGCTAGGTTCAACTGTGGAGCACTGTATCGCCGCCGATAGCTGATGTCAAGCGGAAAAAATACTATACCTTGGGGTAGCAACTGAAGCCGCCGCTATATGTAGCGCGAGCCGTTTTTCAGCGCTTTTTTGGCGGCGACCGGCAAATGACTGCCGCAGAGCCTTTATTTTTTGAATAAAGCTTCAAAGGCTTTTCGCGGATCGTCCACTGCGGAAGGGCCAACTGAGGTCTGCCGCTCAAGCGTCATGCGGGGAGAGAAATAGTTGCACTCGTTGGGACCGTCTTTTTTGGGGATGCGAGCCGTAATGGGTTGGGTGCATTCGAAACGCGCAGAAGGATCAAAGTGGGTGCACTGTTTGCAACTGTGCAGCTCGAAGCCGCAACGGAAACATTTCCCCTTGGGATCAGAATCGGCTGGCAGCACGGTCCCGCAGGACGAACAGCGGAAAACAAGCTGCTTACCTGGCAACTGTGGCGTTTTGGGCCCAAACGTCTCGTTCTTGTCTCTCGGGCGCTCCTCGCGCCGCTCAGGACCAGAGTCCATGTAACCTCGCTGCTTATACTTTCTTGGCATAAATTCCTCCGCTTTTAGGCGGCTATAAAAGGGTTCAGCCGGTTCGCCTATGCTCCGAGGCCGGACAAGCTTTGCCCAGCCAAAGCGGAGGCAACCTGCCCCGGCTGAGCCGGGAGCTTCCGCACTCCAAAGCGCCTGCTCTTCCACGTGCATTCGTGCGGCCCTGATTTTTCGGATTGCGGCGCTTTCCGGAAGTTCTCCAGCGGCGAGCACCCTGGTGAAGCCGCGCAAGGAACTGGAATGTTCGCGGTGTATGCTGCGACTGCTGCCCGGCTGACGCCTTCAGGAGCGATACCGTGAAAGATGGAGGAGTCCGTTGCCCAAGCGAAGGATTACTTCTTGGCGCTGTTGAAAGACCGGATGTAGTGCAGCAGGTCTTGAATCTGGGTCGCGCTCAGCTTACTGCCGAAAGCCATCATCATCGTTCCCTTCTTGCCGTTTTTGATGGTGTCGACGATGTACTGATCCGAGTGCTCTTTCTGCCACTTAGGGTCGGTAAAGTCGGGTGTATGCAGAGGCTCAAGACCCTTGCCGTCTGTCCCATGGCACATGGCGCATTTCGCTTTATAAACATCGGCCCCGGAATCTTTTGATGCAGCGCGGGCCGAAGCGGCAATTCCAAGCGCCACGGCTAGAGCGGCGGTTACGGAGAACATTCGCATGCCGAATTTCATCTTGACCTCGGATCGGTATTTAGAGTCAGCGGATGCCGGAGTCGTGGACCTCGCCATGACCGGCGCTGCGATGGTGTGCAGTCCTGCCTATCCAAGCGCGATGGTACAAGGAGACCGGGAAAAAATCAAGCGCCACATGGCTCACCGACACGGTCATCGCGTGGTGAGCCGTCATGTACAGCTCCATGGGCGCAATTCCGCTGGCGCAAGAGCGCCGGCAAGGCGCACACGCTGCTCGATGCGCGGACAGCATTTCCACCAGTGCTTACGTGACGGAGGGCCAAGTCCACGATGTCAAACTCCTCGGCCAGCTCCTGCCCGATCTGGGCGCTTTCTACCTGCTCGACCGGGGCTACTTGGATTTCGCACGCCCCTGTGTTTTCACCCAAGCCTTGGCTTTCTTCGTTACCCGTGCCCAGGAGAACACGCAGTTCAACCGGCGAGA
>JBOGJZ010000430.1:0-9816 GCA_050745645.1 Terriglobia bacterium
GTAGGCGCGACGTTCTTCGGTCTGGCCGCACTTGTGAGCTATGAATCTGTCACCGATCTATATTTCCGCCGGGCACCGCAGGCGAGTTTACCAGGAATCATCCTCGCTGCGGCGGCGCTGCTCACCACGTCCCTGCTCGGTATCTCGAAGCACAACCTTGGAACAAAACTAAACAGCCGGGTGTTACTGGCGGACAGCGTTGAGAGCTTGGCGTGTGCTTACTTCTCGGTGGCGCTCCTTCTCGGCTTAGCGCTGAATGCTTGTTTTCGCTGGTGGTGGGCCGATCCGGCAGCAGCACTGGCGATAGCCGCCCTGATGGTACGGGAAGGGTTTGAAACATTTTCAGGAGGTGAATAACGTGCTGCGTCATCTTGCCAAGGCTTCAGATTTCCTGAAGACATTGCTGTTCCGCTTGAAAATCAGGCGTCCACGGCACTCCGGTACGCTCTCTGTAGAAGTCCGGAGATGCGCTTCGTGGGTTCCGGTTGTGACATTGGCTGCTTTGTCAGTCCTCATGTGGCCGCTTGTGGCGCGCGCGGGGCAGCAACAACCTTCTCCAAAATTACGCGTTGAAATGGATGCCAGCCAGCCGGCGCGCCAGCCTCAATCCGCCACGCCGCTTGCGAGCCTGATCGATGAAGCTGAGCGCAACAATCCGCGCATTGTCGCTGCCCGTCTTGCCTGGCAGGCAGCCGAGCAGGTTCCATCCCAGGTCTCGACGCTGCCGGACCCGCAGTTCACAGTCCAGCAATTTGCGGTGGGCAGCCCTCGCCCGTTCGCAGGTTTCAGTAACAGCAACTTTGCCTACATTGGATTTGGAGTGTCGCAGGACTTGCCCTATCCGGGCAAACTGCGTCTGCGTGGCGAAATGGCGCGACGGGGCGCCGTTGTCACAGAGGACAAGTTTGAGCTTGTCCGGCATGAAGTAACCGAGAAGTTGAAAACGGCGTACTTCCAGGCCAGCTACATACAGCAAACTCTCCGGATTCTACTCCGCGATCAAAAATTGCTTGCCGAGATCGAAAAGATCGCTGAATCCCGCTATCGCGTAGGGCAAGGCAACCAGCAAGACGTGCTCAAGGCGCAACTGGAGCAAACAAAACTTCTGCGCAAGCTGGTTGTCACCCATGAAGAGATGAGCGTCGCGGAATCGCGCTTAAGGCAGCTCTTGAATCGCCCTGCCGGTTCGCCCGATATTGTGGCCGAGCCGCTCACTGAAACCACCCTTCCCTACTCTGTGGATTATTTAATGGCCCATGTCCGCACCGGAAATCCCTCGGTGGATGCCGGGCAACAGGCCGTGCGTCAGCAGGGCTTGCAGGTGGAGCTGGCGCACAAGGACTTTTATCCGGACTTCAACGTGCAATACATGTGGCAGCATACCGCTGCGCAATTCCGCGACTATTACATGCTTACTTTTGGAGTTCGGATCCCGATTCACCGCCAGCGAAAGCAAGAGCCGGAACTGGCTCAGGCAGTCGAAAACCTGAACAGCTCGCGTCGGCAATACGAAGCTCAAGTTCAGCAGGCTTACTTCGACGTTAAAGACCAATTTCTTTCGGCGCAGACGGGAGCGCAAATCTTGAAGATTTACCGCGAAGGGTTGATTCCCCAGGCCACGGCAACTTTTAACGCCGGATTAGCTGCTTATCAACAAAATCGCGAGGACTTTGAGACTTTGATTAACTCTTTTCTCGACGTTCTGAATCTCGACGAAGAGTATTGGCAAACCCTGGCTGGCCATGAGATCGCCCTAGCGAAAATCGAAGCATTGACCGGAGTGAATTTGCCGTAACGAAGAACAGCAATAGGAGCGCCGGCGTCTTTCGGCGCTGGGGATAGCGCTGCTGCAGAAAGAAGGGGCTGTCTTATGAAAAAATACCGCACCGCTTTTGTGGTTGCCTTTGTTTTAGACGTTTTGCTGGCCGGAGGTTTTGCCTTCTTTTGGTGGCGCGTTCATGGAGGTCAGGCAGCGTTCCGGGAGGCGGTTGACTCAAAAGTGGTTGCTGCCGGACCACCGGCCAAGTCAGCTCCGTCTTCTTTGAATCCACAGAACGCTGCTCCTGCCCTCGCTAATTCCCAGGCTCACCTCGTTCCGGTTCAGCTTTCCCCGCAACGTTTGCAGAGCATCGGCGTGAAGACCGGTTTGGTAAAGGAAAAGCTGGCGTTCAACGAAATCCGCACTGCCGGTAACGTAGACGTGGACGAACAACTCCTCTCCTACGTCCAGCTTCGCTTCTCTGGTTGGATCCAGCAGGTTTTTGCAAATTTCACCTACCAGTACATCCGCAAAGGGCAGCCGCTCCTGACCATTTACAGCCCCGATCTCGTGACGACCGAGCAGGAGTATCTGATTGCAAAGCAGAACAAAAACCTGCTCGCCGGAAGCACGGTGCCGGGCGTGGCTTCCGGGGCGGATTCGCTCCTTGACGCGGCGGCGGAGCGCCTCGGTCAGTGGCGGATTCCCGCACGCGAAATTGCGCGTCTGAAATCCACCGGCCGCGTGCGCCACGAGCTCGAAATCGATTCGCCGGTTTCCGGGTTCATTACGGAACGCAATGCAGTGCCCAACATGTACGCGCAGCCGGAAACGCGGCTTTACACTATTGCGAATCTCTCAACCGTTTGGGTCTACGCCAACGTTTTTCAAGATGAAATCGGCCAGATCAGCCTGGGAGACCCGGCTGTGGTCACAGTCGATTCGTATCCAGGCCGCACGTTTTATGGCCGCGTGGATTTCATCTGGCCACAGGTAGACTCGACAACGCGCACGGTCAAAGTGCGGCTGGCCTTTCCGAACCCTGGCATCAAGCTGAAACCCGGCATGTTCGTCAACGTCGCGATGAAGGTTCCCTTAGGTCGTCACATAGTGATCCCGGCTTCCGGCGTCTTCCAGACCGGCACGCAGAACATTGTCTTTGTAGATCATGGCGGCGGGTATCTTGAGCCTCGTAACGTCGAGCTGGGGCCGCGCGCAGGCGATGAATTTATTGTTCTGAAAGGGCTGAAGTCCGGCGAACACATCGTCACCTCAGCCAACTTCCTGATTGACTCTGAGAGCCAGCTCCAGGCGGTGCTCGGATCGTTCAGACCTCCACCGCCTGGCGCAGGCGCCGCGGCCGCGATGAACGCGCCCCGCGGCCTGGCGATGATTCAGTTCACGGCGAGTCCATCTCCACCTCACAAAGGAAGCAACGCTTTCCGGGTGAAGCTTACCGGATCAGACGGCAAGCCGGTCACGGGCGCTGAGGTGACAGTGACGTTCTTCATGCCCGCCATGCCCGCGATGGGGATGTCCGCCATGCGATTGGTAACCAAGCTCTCCGAAGGAAGGAGTGGCATCTATGGAGGGTCTGTCGAGCTCAAAACCGGCGGGACCTGGCAAGTCACCATCGTCGCGCAGAAAGGCGGCCAGATGATCGCCAGCAAACAGTTGACGATAGATGCCGCAGGAGGCATGTAACGTGATTAACCGCTGGATTGAGTGGTGCGCCCGCAACCGCTTCCTGGTGTTTACGGGTACATTCCTCCTGGTGCTTGCCGGCATCTGGTCCATGCAGCACATTCCTCTCGATGCCCTGCCGGACATCTCCGATGTCGAAGTTGTCGTTCACACGCGCTGGGCAGGCGAGCCGCCCAGCATCATTGAAGACCAGGTCACCTACCCTCTCGTCACCACCTTTCTGGCTGCGCCGCGCGTCAAAGCGGTCCGTGCGCAGACCATGTTCGGCGACTCTTACGTCTTCGTCATTTTTAATGACGGCACGGACCTCTACTGGGCGCGCTCGCGAGTTCTGGAATACCTCCAGGAAATTCAAGGCAGGCTGCCGCCGAACGTCCATCCAGTGATAGGCCCTGACGCGACGGGCGCCGGCTGGGTGTATGAATACGTGCTCGTCGATCACACGCACCAATACAGCCTGGCTGACCTGCGCACCTTACAGGATTGGTATCTCCGCTACCAGCTTGAGACCGTCCCTGGGGTGGCTGAGGTCGCGACCATTGGCGGCTTCGTCAAACAGTATCAGGTGAATCTTGACCCGGATAAGCTGCGCGCTTACAACATTCCGCTCTCCACCGTCATCGATCGCGTGCGCGCCAGCACAAACGAGGTGGGCGGGCGTCTTCTCGAGCTCGGCGGCGCCGAATACATGATCCGTGGACTCGGATATCTAAAATCGCTCAGCGACCTTGCTGACGTACCCGTGGCAACCAAGAATGGAGTTCCCGTGCTGGTTAGCGACTTGGGCACGGTTTCTTTCGGACCGGACATCCGCCGGGGTGTGGCCGAATGGAACGGGCAGGGTGAAACCGTCGGCGGCATCGTGATCATGCGTTACGGCATGAATGCGCTGGACGTCATTAATGGCGTCAAAACAAAGCTGGCGGAAATCAGGTCCTCGCTGCCGCCCGGGATCGAGATCAAAGCTGGCTACGACCGTTCCGGCCTCATCACCGCTTCGATTGGCACGCTGAAGCGAGATCTTCTGGAAGAAATGATTATCGTCAGCCTGGTGATCATCATTTTCCTTTTTCACTTCCGCTCGTCGCTTATCCCCATCATCTCACTGCCCATCGCGGTCATCGCATCCTTTCTTCCGATGTATTACCTTCACGTCAGCTCTAACATTATGTCGCTCGGCGGCATGGCGCTCGCTATCGGTGTGTTGGTGGATGCCTCCATCGTCATGGTGGAAAATGGCCACCGGTATCTAGCTGACCGCCAGTCCCATGCTTCCTTACCGCGGGGCGGTTCGCCGCCTGATGGCGCTAACGGGGAATCGCCTCAAATCAGCGTGGGAATAGCGCCTGTGACGGAGCAGGAAAGGCAGCGCATCCTGATCAAGGCGGCAAAAGAGGTCGGACCCGCGCTTTTCTTTTCGCTGATCATTATCGTCGTATCTTTTTTGCCCGTTTTCCTGCTGCAAGCGCAGGAAGGGCGCATGTTTAGACCCCTGGCCTGGACCCACACACTTTCGATTGGCTTATCTTCGCTCCTCTCCATCACCTTGGTTCCCGTTTTGATGCTGATCTTCATCCGGGGAAAAAAGCTGCGGCCTGAATCCCGGAATCCCGTCTCGCGCGTCACGCAGGCGGTTTATCTGCCGGTCCTGCGCTTCTGTCTCCACCACCGCGTGCTGACGGTGGCGGTCAATCTGGTTTTTCTCGCTCTCACCATTCCGCTGGCGCTGCGCATCGGAAGCCAGTTCATGCCCTCGCTTTATGAAGGTTCCAGTCTCTACATGCCGACTGCACTTCCCGGCATTTCCATCACCCAGGCCTCGCAGTTGCTTCAGGAGCAGGACCGCATCATCAAATCCTTTCCGGAGGTCGAGAGCGTCTTCGGCACAGTAGGCCGCTCGAACAGCGCCACGGACAATGCGCCGCTCGATATGTACGACACCACGATCATGCTGAAATCGCGCAACCAGTGGCCGCGCGGCATGAGTTATTCCAAGCTGATTCATGCGATGGATCAGAAACTCCAGTTCCCCGGACTCTCGAACACATGGACTATGCCCGTTGAAAACCGTTTAGATATGGAGCTGACCGGAATCAAAACGCCGGTGGGAATGAAGATTCAAGGGCCAAGCCTGGAAGGAATCCAGCAAGCAGGGGCGCAAATCGGGCGGATCCTCGCGGCCATGCCTCAGGTCAGCTCGACTTTTGCGGAGAAAGTTTCCGAAGGGTTTTACGTGAACATCAAGGTGGACCGCGCGGAAGCGGCCCGCTACGGGCTGACCGTGGCCGATGTTCAGCGGGCGGTTGAATCGGGCATCGGCGGCGAAAACATCGCCGTGAATATCGAGGGCCGCGAGCGCTACCCCATCAACGTTCGTTACAACCGTGATTTCCGCAATGATCTCGACGATCTGCGGCGCGTGGTCATCGCGACGCCTGCCGGCGCTCAGATTCCCATCGCCGAGGTTGCGAGCATTAACTTCTCCCGCGGACCAGCGATGATCCGCGACGAAGGGGGGCAGCTTACCGGCTACGTTTACATCAACCTGAATACCTCAAATTATGGCGGCTTCGTCCGGCGCGCCAGCCAATTACTTCATCAGAAACTCCATCTCCCCGCCGGCTATAGCTATCAATGGTCAGGAGAGTATGAGTTTGAATTGCGGGCCAGAAAGCGGTTGGAGCTTATTATACCCATCGTTTTCTTCATCATCTTTCTGCTGCTTTACATGATCTTCCACTCAGCGGCGGAAGCAGCCATCCTGATTATTCCCACCATTTACGCTCTGAGCGGCGGACTGATTTTGCAACTATTGCTGGGTTATTTATTCAGCGCCGCTTCGTGGGTAGGGTACATCGACCTTTTTGGCATCGCCGTCGAAACCGCCGTGGTGATGCTGATCTTTCTCCATGAAGCGCTCGACCGGCGGCTCGCCACCGGCGTACCGCTGCGGCACGAGGATATCGAGGCAGCAACAATCGAAGGCGCGGTATTGCGGTTGCGCCCCAAGTTGATGACCGTTGCATGTGTGATCGCCAGCCTTGCGCCGCTGCTGTGGGAAACCGGCATTGGCTCGGATGTGATGAAGCCCATCGCCGCCCCGATCGTGGGCGGCATGGTCACTTCCTTGATCAATGTGCTAATCCTGGTGCCGGTATTTTTCGCCATGCTGAAGGAGCGATCCCTGCGCAAGGGCGCGCTCCAGCCTTCCTCGTACTCCCAAGTGGTGAACCCTGAATAGCCGTGCGTGAAACCCATTGAGAGATGGCGACCGTGTCATTCTGAACGCAGCAAGGAATCTCGCCCTGCAATCATGTGCCTGCCTTATAGACTGTTCCAGCAGAGGCGCCTAAGCGAGTTCCGAGTTATGTGCTCGTTTAGAATGATTGGTGACATTCTTGGTAGAGTGTCAGGATGCAGATCAAGTCTCTGAGATGGCCCTGTTCCAGGCGCCTGCAGCGGGGCGCGGATCGAGTTGAGCCTGGAGGCTCACAAGCGGCTGCAGTGGTTCGATTACTACCAAGCTCACGGTCGGAATGCCGCCTTGACCAGTAGCTACTTCGGGATCAGCCGGCAGAGGTTTTCCGCTGGGAGCGGCGCTACGATCCGGAGCAGTTGAGCACGCTGGAGGCCCATTCGCTCCAGCCTCACCGGCGGTGGCGCCTCACCTGGGCGGCGGAACAGGCCAGGCCGAACAGGTTCGCCGGCTGCGGCAGCAGTATCTGCGTTGAGGCAAGGACATATTCTACAACCCCGACCCGCACACATCGCAAACAGCGCGAGTTATGCGCCACCCGCCGTTCGTTCTCACCAAGCTCTGGGTTATCTCACTCCTCATCAGTTCTTGGCTCAATCATCTCAAGATAAGGAACTTGAGTGTCACTAATCTACTGAACGAGTACACGGCCTTCTATTCAACGCCTGCCGCATAGTATGATGAGATAGGTCAACCGGCCGGCTGAATATCCACCCGGAAACGGAACGTGATCGATGGCTGAGCGTCTTAATTGAAGATTATGTGGAATACTCTGCGCAAAGCCGTCCGCGTAGCGCTTCTGCCCCTGGTGCAAGGTCCCGAAGAGGTCTTGGTGGGAGGCCAGGCGGTGATCGAAGGCGTTATGATGCGCTCACCGCATTCCTGGGCGGTGGCCGTACGGAAGCCGTCCGGATCGCTCGCCGTCAGCCGGGACTATTTAGACAGGCCATCGGAGAGACGCAGGTGGCTGAAATACCCTGTCTTGCGCGGCTTGGGTGTGCTTGGACAGGCGATGCTCCTCGGGCTTCGCGCCCTGCGCTATTCGGCGCAGGAAGCGCTCGAAGACGAAGGCAAACCGCCCGGTAACACGGCAGGCAAAGACGAAAAGGGCGCCAAACGGAATGCCAAATGGAATGATTGGTTCTTGGTGTTAAACCTTGTTTTCTCGCTCGGGTTCTTCATCGCCTTCTACAAGTTTCTGCCGCTCTATGCCGCCACGCTTCTCGAGCGGCATTACGGGGTGATGCACAATTTCATAGTCTTCAACCTGGCGGACGGAATCATCCGGCTGCTGCTTTTCCTGGGCTTCCTGGTTGCGATTGCGCAAGGCCGGGAGATCAAGCGAGTGTTTGAATACCACGGGGCAGAGCACAAGGTGGTGTGGGCTTTTGAAAAGACCGGCGGAAACGTAGACATCGCCAGCGCCCGCGAGTCCACGCGCTTTCATCCTCGCTGCGGCACCAGCTTCCTGCTGGTGGTCATGGTGATCGCTTTGATTATTTATCTGTTTCTGCCATTCCAGTCATTCTTATGGAAATTCGTCAGCCGCATTCTGCTGTTGCCGGTCATCGCCGGCGTTTCCTATGAGTTCATTCGTTACGCCGCTAAATCTCGGGGTTGGGTGTGGCGCATGGCTTCCCAGCCGGGTCTGTGGCTGCAGCGCGTTACGACCCGCGAGCCGGATGACAGCCAGCTTGAGACGGCTATGCGGGCGCTCGAAGCAGCCATGGAGCTCGAACGGACGCGCGGAGGAGAATTGGTGGTGGCCTAATGGAGCGGGGGAAGCATCGGGCCGAGTGGCGGAAGCTATCTAACACGCGGATTGAAGATGGGGAGGTATTGCTCAGGAACGGAAGGTACGACGCCGCTTATTATCTCGCCGGATATGCCGTCGAGTGCGCCCTGAAGGCGCGGATCGTGCGACTTTTGGAGGGTTATTTTCCGCCAAAACAGAATTTGTACATCCATAGTCTGGAAGAGTTGCTCAAAGCAGCGGAGCTCGCTGAGGTTCTTGGAGACAGAGCCAGAAATGACCGGTCGTTTGCACGTCAGTGGAATACTGTGAAGCAATGGTCGGAGCACAGCCGCTATGATACCCAAGATCAGAAGGCGGCGGAGGACATGCTGAAGGCGGTCAGAGGAGTGGTTGAATGTATAAAAGAATATTGGTGACAGGCATGACACTGCAGCCGGGAGATTTGATCGAAGAAGGGGAGAAACTGGTTAGAAAACTCGAAGAGAAGAACTTCCCGATCTCTGCTGCGTTCTGGCGCGAGATGGATGAAGAAAAGCTGTTTAGGCTTGTGGTTGTCTCGCCATTTGTAGGCCGAGAAGGGCCGCTCAGGACATATGAGTATATCAGCCAGGCTGTCGATGAACTGGGTGATTCGGTGCATTTTGGCCTCGGTGACATTTCGGTGATGAGCCCTTCCTGGTCACAGTTTCGAGACCTGCAAAGAACCATCGAAGGCGCAGGTGTAAATCGGCTTGACGCGTCCGGGGCTCCTGTAACAGCGCGCTGGCAGGAGTCTGATGTTGTTTATCTCTACCGATGGAACCCGGACTTAACGAGTGACGGCCTAAAGAATGCTTCCTAACGGATCGTGATTTGTGCAATTTCTTGACCAACTCTCTGAAGTCGAAGCGAAGTACGACGCCCTCACCGCGCAACTGAGCGATCCGCGGACTTTGACCGACCCCTCGGTGTATCAGAAGACCGCCAAGGCCCATGCCGACCTGCGCGAGGTGGCGGAGAAGTATCGCCAGTGGAAAGAGGTTGAGAAGAGCCTGCGGGAGACGCGCTCGCTGCTTCAGGAGCCAGGTTCCGACCCGGCTTTCAGAGAGATGGCGCAGGAGGAAACGGAAAAACTGGAAAAGCAGGTGGCCGGGATTGAAGCTGAGCTGAAGCTCCTGCTGCTGCCGCGTGATCCGAACGATGAAAAGAACGTGGTGCTTGAAATCCGCGCGGGTACAGGCGGGGATGAAGCCACTCTCTTTGCGCAGGAGATGTTCCGCATGTACAGCCGCTATGCGGAATCCCAGGGCTGGCGCACGGAGGTGCTTTCCACCAGCGTGTCAGGCGTCGGCGGACTCAAGG
>JBOGJZ010000431.1:0-2366 GCA_050745645.1 Terriglobia bacterium
GTAAAATAGCAATCTGACATGTCTGATTTCCTAGTTGAACTAAATCCCCAGCAGCGGCAAGCGGTAGAATGCACGGAAGGGCCGCTCTTGATTCTGGCCGGCGCCGGCAGCGGCAAAACCCGGGTCATCACCTACCGTATCGCCTATCTGATCAAAAACCTTGCAATCCCTGCGGAGAGCATTCTTGCTGTCACCTTTACCAATAAGGCTGCCGGCCAAATGAAGGAGCGCGTAGCCAAGCTCCTTGGCGATGATCCAGAGACGATCTCTCCGCACATTTCTACTTTTCACTCTTTTTGTGTGCGCGTGCTCCGCCGGGACATTGACCGGCTGGGTTACAGCCGCGACTTTTCGATTTACGACGACGATGATCAGCAGCGCCTGGTGCGCGCCTGTGCTGCCGAGCTTGGCGTCAGTGACCAGATCGTATCGCCGCGCGCCGCACTCTCGCGCATTAGCCACGCCAAGAACCGCGGGATAAACCCCGAAGAGCTTTTCCGCGCTGCGGCGGATGCCGCGACGGAAAAATTGGCGACCCTCTACGAGCGTTACGAAAGGAAGCTGCGGGAGGCGAACGCCCTCGATTTTGACGATCTGCTGCTCAAAGCGGTGCAACTTTTTGACGCGGCTCCGGATGTGTGCGCCTCATATAACAACCGCTTCCACTATGTCATGGTGGACGAGTATCAGGATACAAACCGCACGCAATATCTCCTGATCCGCCAGCTCACGCGGACGCATAAGAACATCTGTGTGGTCGGCGATGAGGACCAATCAATATACCGCTGGCGGGGCGCGGACATCGAAAACATCCTCAGCTTTGAAAAGGATTATCCTCGCGCCCGCATCGTGCGCCTTGAACAGAATTACCGCTCAACGCAGATCATTCTGGACGCTGCCTCCGCCGTGGTCGGCCACAACCGCGCGCGCATTGGCAAGAAGCTCTGGTCAGACCGCAAGGAAGGTATCAGCCTGGGCTTTTACCAAGGCCATGATGCGGACGAGGAAGCGCAGTTTGTCGCGGAGCATGCCCGCCGAGTTTTGACAGCGGATCCGGCGGCGACCGCCGGCGTGCTCTACCGCACCAATGCGCAGTCACGCCCGTTTGAAGAAGCGCTTCGCCGCGCCGAGCTTAATTATCAGGTGGTAGGCGGCTTCCGCTTTTACGAGCGCGCTGAGGTCAAAGATGTTCTGGCCTACGCCCGGCTGGCGCTTAACCCTCGGGACTCGGCGGCCTTGCTTCGCATCATCAACGTTCCCTCGCGCGGCATTGGAGCCTCTACGCTTTCGGCTCTGCAGACGTCCGCGGAGCGCCTCAGCCTCTGGGAGGCCGTGCAGCACGAGGTTTCCGCCAAGCGCCTTCCAGCCCGCGCCCTGAAAGCTCTCGAAACTTTTCACGCCATGATGCTGCAGCTTATGGAGGACCGCGACCGGCTCAGCCTCGCCGGATTCTTCCGGCGCATCCTGGATCAGACCGGCTACCTGAAGATGCTTGAGGCGGAAAATCTTCCCGAGGCTCAAGGCCGCATCGAAAATCTGCAGGAACTGGTGAATGCCGCCGCAGAAGCTGGGGAACGCGGCGACACGCTCGCGGAATTTCTGGATCACGCGACGCTGGTTTCAGACGCCGATGAGTTCAACGAACGCTCGCGCATTACGCTTATGACTTTGCACACAGCGAAAGGCCTGGAATTTTCCTCCGTGTACTTGGTGGGGATGGAGGAAGGGTTGTTTCCGCACAAACTCTCGCTGCTGGATCAGGCGGCCCTTGAGGAAGAGCGGCGGCTCTGTTACGTCGGCATGACGCGTGCCATGCGACAACTGATCCTCACCCGCGCTTTGCGCCGCCGTTCGTATGGCGAGGATTACCTGCGCGGCACGCGGTGCTCACGCTTTCTGGATGAGATTCCGCCTGACCTCATGGAAAGTGTGCGGCCGGAGGCTCCACTCTTTAAAACGGCGGCAGCGTGGGACGGCGCGCTCAATTCCGTAGAGAGCGTTGAGCAATTTATCGAGCGGCGGGGCGACGCAGCAACACAAGCATCGGGCCCGCCATCCGTCCCTTCAATGCGATCTTCGTCACATTCCGGCGTGAGTTCACCGCAATGGAAGCTGGGCGCACGCGTCCGCCATCCAAAATACGGCCTCGGCACGATAATCGAACGCGAAGGCGAGGGCGATGATCTGAAACTTACCGTCAGCTTCGCCGGTTACGGCAGGAAAAAACTGATTGAGCGCTACGCCTCGCTCGAACGCGCCTGAGCGCTGCAGTTCAGTCTGTTATCTATCCTCAGTCGGGCGAGTTCTGTACCAGAGTCGCATTACTGGGGCTCGCCGTCTCCGAAAGCGCCATCTGCCGAAGCAAC
>JBOGJZ010000432.1:0-3859 GCA_050745645.1 Terriglobia bacterium
GCACCAGGGCGCCTGCCCCGAAGGGGGAATAGACCATGAAGAAAGCCTTAGCAACGGCGGTTTTTCTGGCAATCTTCCTTGGCGTTGACCTGCCGAACGCCCGTGCGCAGGCCTGCCAGGAAGAAGAGGGAGCCGTAACCGCAGTCAAACAAGATCTGACCGGCCTGGTCGGCACAGTCCAAAAGGAAGACTTAACCGATTTTCAAAAACACTTTCATCAACAGACCTTTGCGAGCCGGCTTTCCATCTGCCTTCAAACCGTGGGAGATCTGCTTGGTTGCCTGGATAAGGCCGGCCATGATCCGGCGGCCACGAAAGCGCAACTGGCCGCCCTCGAGAAGAAACAAGCGGTCTACCAGAAACTCCAGACCGGACTTCAGAATGAAGTGCAATCATTCAAGTCAGCCAAGAACGCGAAGACGGCGAAGGCTGAGATTGGGAAATTCGCCTTTGCCACATAGTTGGCCGGTTTCCACCTGATGGCGGATGGCTAGGCGCCCTTTTCTGCAGCTCGAGCCGAGGTCAGAAGTGCGGCAGAAGCCGGGACTCCAGCGCCAAGATGGCGATGCCTGCGAGCACCGTCACAATGGTAACGATGACGCCGATGCGGGTGAATTCCCAGAAACTGACGCTGGCTTTTTGATTGACCTGTTGCAGCACAATGAGGTTAGCAATGGAACTGAACGGCGTGCAGTTTCCAGCCAGCGTGCTGGCGCTTGCAAGCGTGAGCCATGCCAGGTGACGATGGGTAAGCGTTTCAACGATGGGCCGGAAGATCAAGACTGCCGGCACGTTACTGACCAGGTTTGAGAGCACCACCATGGCGCCGCTCAGTCCGAAAAGCCGCGCCGATAAGCCGCCATGCAATTCCGGTTGGAAATAATGAACGAGGTAGGCAACCGCACCGGAAGCTTGAAAGCCTTGGATCACCACGAACAGTCCGGCAAAAAAGAGCAGCAGCGTCCAGTCAATGTTGCGGTGAATGAACTCTGACTTGACCCTTCCGATCACCAGGATCAACGCTCCCACCGAAGCTGCTACCAGTGGAAATGAAAAGTTGAAAATCCAGAGGATGACTACAAGCGCGGCCGCGAACCCACACTTGGCGAGCAGGGTGCGATCGATGGCTGTCTCGGGATTATTCGCTGGCCGGGATGGAAGCTCGGAATGGGGCAGGTCTTTTCTGAAATAGAGGGTGAGAATCGCGGCGTTGAGCGCCAGTCCAACCAAGGCGACCGGCGCGAGGTGCGCCAGAAATCCGAGAAACGAGAATTTGGCCGCGACGCCGATCAGGGCGTTCTGCGGATTTCCGGTGATAGACATCGTAGAGCCGATGTTGGCCGATGTGGCAAGGGCTATCGCGTATGGCGCGGGCGGCAGTTGCAATTGTTCGGTGACGGACAGAACGATAGGGGTAAAGATGAGGCAGATGGTGTCATTCACAAAAAACGCGGAGAGAATACCTGAAGTGAAAATCAAAAGCACCAGAAGCTGGCGAGGTGTTCGCGCCAGGCGGGAAATGTGCACGCCGATCCAGTCAAAAAAACCGGAGACGCGGAAGTGCGCCACCAGAATCATGATACCGAGCAAAAAAATGATGGTGTCCCAATTGACGGCCTGATAGGCAGCGGACAGGGTGAGCACGCCTGCCAGAACCATCGCAACCGCTCCGCAGAACGCAGAGGCCGTTCGGTCCAAATAGCTGCCGCGGTTGCTCTCAATCGCAATCAAAAGGTAAGTGATGAGGAAGATGCCGGCCGGAAGCCAGTGAATGGGCGGGAGATGAACCAGCAGGAAAGCCAAGGCGATGCTCCCTGGGCGCGAGATCGTTCTATTGCTTCACGACGCGGCGGATGGAAAGCGCGCGGCCGCTGGCAGGGTCGGCCTCGATCAAGGTCCCGCACAAGCGAACGTCGCCGCGAGCTACATCAAAACGCGCGGGCATCTGGTCCAGAAACTTCTTGATGACGGATTCCTTTTCCATCCCGATGACGGAATCGTACGGGCCAGTCATTCCCAGGTCGGTGATATAAGCTGAGCCTTTCGGCAGAACCCTCTCATCCGCGGTGGGAACGTGCGTGTGCGTGCCAACCAGGGCGGTCACCCGGCCATCCAGATACCAGCCCAGAGCCAGCTTTTCCGAGGTCGCCTCAGCGTGCAAGTCGACGATCCGGATTTTGACTTCGGGCGGGAGAGTAGCCAGGAGCGCATCCGCGGCGTGGAACGGACAATCAAGCGATGGCATAAATACTCTGCCCTGCAAATTAAGCACAGCGTAGGGAACGCCTCCCGGGGTTTTGCCTACGTAAAGGCCGTGGCCGGGCGTCGGAGCCGGAAAATTGGCGGGGCGCAGCAGTCTTCCATCTGCATGGTCGGCGAGATAGGGAATGATTTCTTTCTTATCCCAGATGTGATTGCCGGAAGTTAGAACCGCAATGCCCAGATCCAACAGCTCCTCCGCCAGGGGCGGCGTGATGCCGAAACCCGCCGCGGCGTTTTCGCCATTGGCAAGAATGAGCTGCGGGGAAAACTCCTCGATAAGCTCGGGCAGCTTCTGTTTGACCGCATGGCGGCCCGGCTGACCGAATATATCCCCGATAAATAGAATCCGGAAAGGAACGTCCACACAATCTCCTTGGCTGTCGCCTTTAACAGGTTGCTGAAAAAGTCCATTTTGTCATGCTGAGCAGAGCGACCTGTCCCGGCGAAGTCGGGAAGCATCTGCTTGTCGTATTGAAAAGGGAGGAGCTTAGATTCTTCGCGGAGTTTATCGTGAGCCTCTTCGCTTCGCTCAGAGCGATTCGAATAGGAGCGAATCGGCTCAGAATGACACACTCCAAGACGTTTTTGAGCAACCTGTTAAGCCGGTACAGCTTTTGCATGAGGTTTACAGATTTAACCACCCCCGTCAGCAGCAAAGTCCGCTCTGCCGGGAGCGCGCCATTGAGATTTAGGTGAAAACGCGGCGCTGTGTTGCGCCGGCGGCGAAAGCCAAAAAGCGCCGCTTGGTTAGACAACAGAGGGTCAAATTAGCTGATTGAACTCAGTATGTTATCCAGGACCTGGTTGCATTCGCCCACCTTTTCATCCATCTGGCGGGTTGCAGCTTCGTACTTGGCCAGCAGCCGGTGATAGTCATCGGCGATGTTCATGGCCGCAAGGACAGCCGTCCGCAGCGAATCCACCGTATGCGTTCGGGCTGCGATTGAGCGCATCTTCTCGTCGACGAATCGCGCCAGCTCCCGGATATACTCCGGATCAAGCTGGCCCCGCATATTGTATTCCTGGTCGTAGATTGAAACCCGGATTCCATCCTGCGAGGGGTTAGCCAAGATTGTCCTTCTTTGTTCAGTCTCACGCTCCGGCAGCGCGGCAGCAGTCAAGGCGCGGACTTATGGTTTGCAAACCAAGCTCATTATCCGGCAGAATCGTGCCGCGTCAAAGCATCGACCTGCTCCAGAAGCCTCTCGACACGAGAGCGAACATCCTCGCGCTCCTTACGGAGAGCCTGGGCCTCACGCTCCAGCGCTTCTCTCTGCCGGACGGCGTCTTTTGAATCCGCCTTCATCTTTTCGAGCTGCTGGGAGAGTGATTGATTTTCCGCTTGCGTGTGTTTGAACATTTCAACCACGCGAGAAACTTTTTCTTCCAGCTTTTGAAATTGATCCATCGAATCGCTCATTTCGCGGTTTTTCTCGCTAATCGTGTGGCGCGTCGCACGATGTGTGCGCCACAGGAGCGGCCTGACCCCGGCCAGCGAATAACAAGTTTAACCCAAATGCGGAGGCCTTGCCTATCCGGTCGCGAAGCCAGCGGTTTTCGCGGCATAGCCGTCGGGTTGACTCTGGAGAAAGCTGTG
>JBOGJZ010000433.1:0-6232 GCA_050745645.1 Terriglobia bacterium
ATGGTTTTGAACTCTTTTCATAGGGTCTCTCTTTGTCACTGCATAATTCAAAGAATAGGCTGCTTCGCCGATAGAACTTTACTTCAATTTCGCACCGTTCGGGACGTTTTCCCTAAATGTCGCCAGCACCGGCTTTCCATTTTCCCCAACCGATGCGGCCACGATCATTCCGTTTGATTCCACGCCGCGCAATTTGCGGGGCTGAAGATTGGCCACCAGAACGATTTTCATCCCGACTAGATCCTCCGGCTTGTAGTATTCCGCGATGCCCGCGCACACCTGCCGCACTTCTGTTCCGATATCTACGTGCAGCTTCAGGAGCTTCGTCGCGCCTGGAATCGGCTCGGCGGACAAAATCGTGCCGGCGCGGAGATCAACCTTGGCAAAGTCGTCGATGGTGATCTTTGATGCTTCGGTGTTCGGGGTCTGCGCTCCGGTATTTGGAGCGGCTACAGTCTCAGGCGCTGGTTTCTGCTCAGGTTGTGATTCCACCTTAGTTGATGCCTCCTTTGAATTTTTCTCAGCCGCGCGATCTTCTTCCGCAAGCTCGCGCAACTTGGCAAGGGTTTTTTCTTTGTCAAGGCGGGGAAAAATCGGCTTGGCCTCTAGAACTTGAAGTGTGTTCTTAGGCCATTCCCATTCGAGTTTTGTCGGCTCGTGTGTGCTAACTTTCCCATCACAACCGAGCTGCTTCCAAAGATGCTCGGAACTATCGGGCATAATCGGATAGACAAGGACAGCGACAAAACGAAGCGCTCTTACAACAGCGAGTAAATTTGCCCAAACCGTATACTCGTTCCCTGTTGCCTTCACGAAAGTCCATAGTGGGAATTCGTTCAGGAATCTATTGAGAAAACTAACCAGCTTGGAAATTGCTTCCAGGCCAAGCGATAGCTGGAGGTGGTCGAGGCGGTAAACAAAATCACTTTTCGCCGACTCTGCTTTTTGACGCACCTCGTCCCTCGGGTTATTTAGTGAATCGCACCCAGGAGGAGGTGGCTCAACTGTAATTTGGCGGCTGCGATACCTGTCGAGCATAGAAATTGTTCGATTAACCAAGTTCCCCAGGTCATTCGCCAAATCCGAGTTGTAGCGCTGAATCAGGCCCTCGTACGAAAAACTGCCGTCCAATCCAAACGGTGTGTCGCGCAGCAGGTAATAGCGCAGCACGTCGTTGCCGGCTAGCTTAGCAGCAGCGACAAGCACATTGTATTCTGCGTCTGACGTGTCCTTCCGACGCTTTGGAATAAACCCATCCCCCTTAGCACTCGGCTCGGGATATACGACATTGCCCTTGGACTTGCTCATCTTGTCCTGCTCATAGTAAATCCAGCCGTGGGCGAAGATGGTCTTGGGAAGCTCCAGTCCCGCCGCCCACAGGAACGCGGGCCAATAGACGGCGTGAAAACGCAGAATGTCCTTGCCAATCATGTGCACGTCGGCGGGCCAGTATTTCTTGAAATCTTCACTGCGCTCTTCGCCTTCAAAGCCAATCCCGCTGAGGTAGCTGGTGAGCGCGTCGTACCAAACGTAAACTACCTGCTCGGAGTCGCCCGGCCACGGAATGCCCCAGCTAATTCGCCTGCGGCTGACGGAAATATCGCGCAGGCTGCCTCTTACAAAGTTTTTCCCGCCATTAACGAAGCTCCTGACCTCATTCATGCGGAAATCGGGCTGAACGAAATCGGGCTGTTTCTCGTAAAGCTCGAGCAGCCGTTCTTGAAACGCCGAGAGCCGAAAAAAATAATTGTCTTCGCTGATGAGCTCCGTCGGCCGTCCGCAGTTCGGGCAATTCACCGGCTCTGCGCCTTCGGAGACGTACATCTCGTCGTGAATGCAATAGCGGCCCTCATAACGCTTGCTGAAGATGGCGCTGCGCTGCTCGACGGGGCCGCCGCAAGTTGGGCATGTGTCCGGGCACGTGCCGTGCTCCAGATATTTATCGCAGCGCACGCAGAAAGGCAGCGGGTATTTTTTCGCCTGCTCGATCATCCAATGGACGGCCTTCTTATGCGCCGGATTTTGCGACGTGTGCACGAAGCGGCAATCGATAGGCGGCGCGGCGCCGGGCGCCGATTGCACGTCTTCTGCCTCGCGCGACGATTCCGCTTCGTCTTCGGGCGGCGCAGTGTCGCGGAATGGACCGATGCCGAGCGTCTTCCAAAGCTCCTTAAACAGTTTGCGCTTTTCAGCGACAAACTTCTCCCGCGTCATGCCCGCCGCTTCGGCCGCGCGCTGGAGCTTTTCGCCGTGCTCATCGGTGCCGGTGAGGAAGGCCACGTCGTAGCCGCACATGCGCTTATAGCGCGCGATGGCGTCGCACACAATCGTGGTATACGCCGAGCCTACGTGCGGACGCGCGTTGGGATAATAGATGGGAGTGGTGAGGTAGAATTTATTCATCGAATGGTTGTCCGTTGTATGGGGTCCGTTGTCAGTTGTGTGTAAGCGGCAATTGTTCTCTGCTTATCCGCAACGGACTACTGACGACGGACAACTGACATTCATTTATCATTTTTGCCGGAATGCAACTTGGGCCGCGAGCATGATTTCTTTCAACGGCACAGATTTCTCTTCCGCCAGGCGGCGGCAATCCTCGTATTCAGGCACGGCGTTCATCACCCGGCCATTGCGCCGCGCCACTTTCATGCGAACGGCGCCATACGAGGTTTCGACGCTCACCGCCTCCCGTTCCAAAGTCATCCGGCGGGCCTCTTGAATTCTTAGCCCGATCGTCGTCGTCTGCTCAAAGATGATCCCGGCCAGCCGTTCCGCGTGCTCCGGCGCGCACAGAACCGTTAGCTCCAGTCCGGGACGGTTTTTCTTCATTTGCGCCGGAGTGCAAGCTACGTCGAGAGCGCCCGCGGCCAGCGCCTGCTCCATGAAATAGGCGTAAAGCTGGGGGCTCATGTCGTCTACGTTCGCCTGGATCACGCTGACGATCTCGCCTGCGGCGGCAGGCTGCATCGGCCGCTCCGCTTTCTCTCCCACCATCAGGCGCGCCAAGTTAGGATGACCGGCAAAATCTTGTGTGCCAGCCCCGTACCCGATGCCCTCGATCTTCATCGCTGGCAGCGGTCCGAAGCGCGTTGCGAGAGTTGAAACGAGGGCCGCCCCGGTTGGAGTTACAAGCTCAGCCTCGATTCCGCTCGAATACACCGGCAGTCCGCGCAGCAATTCCGCCGTGGCCGGAGCGGGCACGGGCAGCGTGCCATGCGCCGCCTTCACGCTGCCGCCGCCTACGTTCAGCGGAGAGCACCACAGCTCAGAGATTCCCAGAAGCTCTAGCCCAGCGCAGGCTCCCGCGATATCCAGGATCGCATCCACCGCGCCCACTTCGTGAAAGTGCACGGAGGAAGGAGACATTGCGTGCAGCCTGCCTTCAGCCTCCGCGAGACGCCGGAAGACAGCGAGGGCTTTTTCCCGCGCCGTGGGCGGCAGGCCGCTCTCCGCCAGCAGCTTTTCGATGTGGCTGAGATGGCGATGCGGCTGCTCCTGCGGAATGACGATTTCAACCCGCCTTCCGGCAAGGCCAGCGCGGATGACGCGCGAAGTCTTGAAGTCATAGGCTCCGAGCGGAATGGTTGCGAGCTCCGCGCGCAGCCGCTCCTCCGGGACGCCGGCGTCGAGCAGCGCGCCCAGAAACATATCGCCGCTGATGCCGGAGGAACAGTCCAGGTAGGCGACTCTGATGGCCATAAGTGTTTAGAGTTCTTTGATTGCCGTTCGCAAGCCTTCACATTCGGCGCACGGGCAAAGGTTGCGCAAATAGTCGAACCCATAGATCCCGGTGGAGTGCCCATCGCTCCAGTAAATCTGCAGCGCGTATCGTCCCACCAACTCGGCGCGCTCGGGGCGCAGCGCCGCTTGGAACATGGGAATGGAGCCGGAGGGTTCGCGCGGCGCGGGCTTTCCCCCTTCCTTTCCGGTGCAGGTGGAGCATGGGCAGCGGTCGCGCAGGTCTTTGTAACTGTAAGCGCTCTGGTGGCCATCGGACCACTCGATTCGCAGCGTGTCGTTCCCGCCTTGAAGCTTAATCCTGACTGGGCTCGGCGTCATTCGATGTGAATCTCCCCGCCCGCGCCCTCGCGCGATTTCTCTACCTGCGCCACGAGTGCCTTTGCGGCTTCGTGAAACGCTAAGGCGTAAGGCGCAGAATCCTGAAGCGCCGCCGGCTGGCCCTGATCGCTGGATGTCCGGATATTCACGTCGAGCGGAATCTCGCCGAGGAATGGCAGATGCATGGCTTCGGCGGCGGCGCGAGCTCCGCCGTGGCCAAAAATGTCCTCCCGTTTGCCGCAGTGCGGGCAAACATAGTAGCTCATATTCTCGATCACGCCGAGCAGCGGCACGTTCAGCTTCTTGAACATGGCAATAGCCTTCGAGGCCACCTCCAGCGCCATATCCTGCGGCGTCGAAACAATCACCGCGCCTGTCAACGGAATGGTTTGCCCCAGGCTTAACTGCACGTCGCCTGTGCCGGGCGGCATATCGATCACCAAATAGTCCAACTCGCCCCACTTCACGTCGCCAAGAAATTGATGGATGGCCTTGTGCAGCATGGGACCCCGCCAGATGACGGCTTCTTCTTTGGGGAGGAAATAGGCCATGGACATGATCTTGATGCCATACGCGACCGGCGGCGCAATTTTTCCCTCCTGCACCGCCGGTCCCACTGTGCTGCCCATCAGGTGAGGGACGCTTGGCCCGTAAACATCGGTGTCTAGCAAGCCGACTTTAGCGCCGCTCTGCTGCAAAGCAACCGCCAGGTTTACCGCCACCGTGGATTTACCCACGCCTCCTTTGCCGCTTCCCACTGCAACCGTGCTTTTGACGAGTGGAATCAAGCTGGCTTGCGCGCCAGCGCCGGGAGTTGGCGCGCCGGCCAGGTCCACGCGGACCTCGGCGACGCCAAGCGCTTGCACCGCCTTTTTGGCTTCCTGCGCCAGCCGGGCCGCAAGGGGGCTTCCGGGATTCGCCACCGCCAGCTTAAGCGAAACGCGGTTGTCTCCTACTTCCATGTCCCGAACCAAGCCAAGGGAAACAATGTCTCGCTGCTGGGTGGGGTCGCGTACAGCGCTAAGCGCTTGCAGGACGTCCTGGGGACGAAGCCGAATAGCCATGAATCTTATCAATCTCCTTCGCCGGCTCGCGCCGGCGCGTGTCTACAATCTACTCAGTCTACACTAACCAGCTCATGATGACGCGCGCCGCAGCGCCGGAAAAGCGATGTTGTATCCCCCCGTAGCGCCGGCATCTTGCCGGCTACGTTCAATGCCGCCGGGCAGCGTTGTTATTTCACCTCGCCAATTCGTCTAGTCCTCCGCAGCATTTTCGTATAAAATCGCATTGATGAAACCATTTGCGGCCAAGCTGCTGCGCTCAAAGACCTGCAAGCGTTTGGATACATTCTTAGAACCTTGCGGCTTCACGCTGCTCTTGTTCTGCGTGGCGGCAGTACCGGCTGCAGCTGCAGGGCGCGTAAACCTTACGGTCTCTGCGGCGGTAAGCCTCACCGAATCGTTACAGTCGGTCCAAGCGCTTTACCGCCGGCGTGACCCGGGCATTTCCGTCTCCTTAAACCTTGGCGGTTCCGGCTTTCTTGAACAGCAAATTGAGCAAGGCGCTCCAGTGGACGTTTTCATATCCGCCTCGCCGCAGGAGATGGACGCCCTTCAGTCCAGCGGCCTGCTCGTGTCCGGCACTCGCCGGGACTTGCTCGACAACTCGCTCGCGCTGATTGTCCCTGCAGGCCCCACCGCTGTTTCCAGTTTCGCCAGCCTAACCGCTCCCGAAGTCAAGCGGGTGGCAATCGCCGATCCGCAAGGCGTGCCGGCAGGAGCTTATGCGCGGCAGGTTTTGCAACACTTCAAGCTGTACGCGCGCATTCAGCCAAAACTGATTTTCGGCGGCGATGTGAGGCAGGTTTTGGCCTACGTAGAAACCGGCAACGCCGACGCTGGCCTTGTTTATTCGACCGGCGCAAAACTCTCAAGCCGCGTGCGCGTGGTAGCCGTGGCGCCCGAATCGTCTCACGCGCCCATCGTTTATCCCGTCGCAGTAATCAAAGGATGCAAGCACGTGGCGGCAGCGAAACAATTCGTTCAGTTTCTCAGCGGGCCGGAGGCAAGGCAGGTGTTTGAGCGGGACGGTTTCACCTTGGCGGCAAAATAGACCCAATCGCGTTTCATGAGGAATACTGTGAAGGGTTACGCAAAGCCAAAAGCTTCTC
>JBOGJZ010000434.1:0-8162 GCA_050745645.1 Terriglobia bacterium
ATGAAGCGGGCCTCGCTTGTTCGCAGGCCGCCGGCTATGATCGGGAAAATTTTGAACGGCAAAGGCGGCGGAAGCAATGAGGCAATCAGAAGGGAAAGAAAATCATTGTGCTCGATCCATGTCCGTATACGAGACTTCTCCCGCCGCGGCGTTTTGCGGGAGAAGTACCGGCTTCCTTTGCGGGTCAGGAAATAAATCGTGTAAGCGCCGAGAACCGAGCCCGTGGTGCATTCCAGCGCGTAAAAGAAAGCCCGATGGGGTTGAAGGCTCGAAAACTTGATCAGCAGCAGGTCGTTGATGAACGGGAAGGCGAGGAAGGAAGAGTCTAGATAGGAAATAAGAAATAGACCCCAGCCGCCGTGATGACTGAGAAAGTGACCCAGCGTGTGGGCTATGCTTCCAAGATGAGGCAAGAGTAGCGCTCCCGCGCCGAAGCTGCCTATTGTAATCGGAAGCCCCAAGGTCTCGCAACAACGGCTATGCCATGGAGCCCGGCGCATGCTATTGAAGATTACAAATCATGGTGACGCCCTTTGCGCAGCAGCGTTTTCAGAACGCCGGAAAAACCGGCGGCGAGACGCTGCTGCGCCGATAGCCGGTGTTACTGTCATTGGTAATCTTCAATAGATGCGGCGCCGCTGAAGAGCGGTTGGATCATCGGGACGAGGCGCTCAAAAACACGTTCGGGGATGCATTGCTGCATCCCCGAACGCTCGCTTCAGTTTTTCCGAAGCTGTTACCTCTTTTTCTTGGCTTTTGCCTTCTTCTTTGCTGGCATTCTTTTCTCCTCTCGGTTCGTTTAAAAATTTCCGCTAGCGTAAACCAGCGGAGCGCGTATTCACACACCATGTATAGTGATTGGCATTTATCTTGTCAAGAGGAAAGTGACAGAACTTTCCTCATTTTTTTTACGGCTCCCATTCCAACAGCAGTTTCAGTTGCAGATTAGGAGGCGGTTTGGGGCTGCACCTTGCGAGAATTTGCTGGATGCCTTCGGCCGGCGCGTAGAAGCAGAAGGGCGGAATACCGAAGAATCGCCGCGAAATGATCGAGCGTTTCTCGCACAGGGTTTTCAGCTTCAGTTTCTGCCCCAGAAAGATGGCCGCAAGGTAAGCTGCCGCCGCTACCCGCGAAGCAGTCGAGCACAAGGTCATTCTCGTTAGAGGAGGCTTTGACGATGCGTGTCGCGCCCGCTGGCGAAAAGTTCCAAGCTACGCAGCCGCGCCTCGGTTCCCTCGTTCACCGTCTCGATGGTCTGAAAGGGCAGGGCAATCCGCACCGGCCCCTGCTTCTTGCCGTCTTTGTACTTCCCTTCCCAGATGAGTTCTGTCATGAAGTCGCTGATTGTATGGGTTTCTCGCGGCCGGGCAAAGCAGGGTCATCAGGGTTTTGAGAACCCTCTGCAGTGATTCTTCTTCCAATCCTGAAATTTCAGCGAAAGGAGCTGGCCGAATTCCAGCGCGAGAACTAGTCCAATCCGTGCCATGTGCTTTGCAGGAACACCTGGATGAGAGCCAGCACAGAGCATCCCCCACGCGGAGCCCAAAGCCGACTTCTCTTCATCAGATGTGAAAAAACCAACTTGGCGAAGATAGGCGATTCGGTTTGCCATTCCGCCCGGGATTGCGACTTTGTGCCCTCCGAGGCGATCGGTTTCGACTGCAATGTCGTCAATGAGCGCCTGGATAAAACTCCGGGACTCATTCAAAGACGGGTGATTATTGCCAGCTATGTATTCGTTCCTCGCATCGGCCACGTGCCTCAGGATGGTGGTTTCGTTCGGGAAACTGGCCTGGCGAATAAGAGCAGTGAGTAATTCTTCCTCCTCGACCTCGCTGACTGGCCCTTCGAGCGAATGAGCTGTAGCTGTTTCCTATCGACATTATAACCATCAAGTTCTAGCCGCCGTCGGACAAGCTCTCCGTGCTCACTTTTCCCAAACGTAGTAACAAGAAGGACGGCAAGGCGCTGAATGAGAAGTTCACCGAGCGCGCTGGCGTCTCGGTCGTCAAGAAACTCGCCCGTGATGTTGCTCATTTGATCGCAGGAGCCGGGGTAGAAAAACCGGCGGCTGCGTAGGTCACGGATAATTTCCTGCCAGTCGAAACTGTAGTGAGCCTCCGAGTGCCTTACGAACCAGTCCGGGAAATCACTCGCGTAGAGCAAGTCGCTGCGGAAGTCATGTGAGGCAGCCGTTAGGGCTTGCCACAGCGCAACGAGGGTCCGTTGTGAAAGCCTCCATCCAGGATCATGGTATTGGTCTGGCATTGGTTGTCACATTCCTCAAATGGTAATCGTCTCCAGCTCGTCAGGCGTGGCCCTGTCATTCGTGTGGAGTAGAAGCGCAGATTAGATCAGAGTTGCGGCCAAACGTCCATATTGAAGTTTCGCTGCATTGCAAGATCGTGAATTCCTGTTTTTTAGCACGTTTTCCGGGAGCCGTCATTCGGTTGCGGCTTGGCGGCGCTGCGCCTCCTGAAAATTTCTTGTCTCATGGGTCTCCTTCGTCTCATCTGGAGTTGTTAAGCTGGATGAATTCCATCGTGGCGAATCAAGATGTGCTGAAACCATGACTTTCATCTTTCGCAATCTCTGTTTCACCGGAAAGAGGCTGAAGGCGCGGGTCTGACGCGCTAACCGGCCTCCAGGAGTAAAGAGGAGGCAAAGCGAGAAGGTACTTTGGAATCAATAAGAGCAGGTCGAAGGTATACGTCCTATTACGGATTCGGATTGAGTAGCGCCGCGGCGC
Organism: Terriglobia bacterium; assembly: GCA_050745645.1. Taxonomy (GTDB): domain Bacteria; phylum Acidobacteriota; class Terriglobia; order UBA7540; family UBA7540; genus RH2-MAG17b. Next base: position 2,750 of record JBOGJZ010000434.1, read on the forward strand.
TACGCTGTGCGCCCGTGCTGTCGCACTATGGTAAACTCAGAGTTGGCGAAGCTCAACGCCGTCCAAGCCAGCATCGAGCACACCTATCCAAGGGACATTCACTTCGTATCATGTTTAGCGGCATCGTTGAGGCGAAGAGTCTGGTTTTGACGCTCAAAGACACGGGGGGCGAATGCGTCGCCTGGATCTCAACGCCAAAGGGCTGGAAAGTGCAGCCAGGCGAGAGCGTCTGCGTCGAAGGCGTCTGCTCAACCGTGCAGGAGTTGAAACGGCGGGCATTCAAGGTCATCTATATGAGTGAGACGCTTCGGCGGAGCACTCTTGGCCGCTTGCGGCGCGGCGATCCGGTCAACCTGGAGCGCAGCCTGACTCTGGCGAGTCTGATCGGCGGGCACCTGATCCAAGGTCACGTCGATACGACGGCTCGCATCAGGGACATCCGCGCTGGAGGAGGCGGCGCAAAAACTTACGCCTTCAGCCTGCCGCCGCGATTCTTGCGGTACATCGTGGAGAAGGGATCCGTCGCAGTGGACGGCGTCAGCCTGACCGTTGTGAAGGCCGGGCGCGCGGCCTTCACCGTATCTCTGCTGGACTATACGTTGCAGCGCACGACGTTCGGCGGAAAGACCTGCGGTGATCTTGTGAACATTGAAGTGGACATTCTCGCAAAATACGTGGAGCGGTTGCTCGCTTCATGAGACGCCGGACACCTGAGATCAGCGCGCAGTCGCGTCTTGCTGCTTTCGCCAATCTGGAGGAGGCGCGCATCGCCGTGATCCGCGCGGAATACAACGCGGAAATCACGCGCAGCCTGGAAGCAAAGTGCCTCGCCGGTTTGCAGGCTGGTGGGATAAAAACCGGCCATATTGAATGCTTCGCGGTGCCGGGCTGTTTCGAGATTCCATTGCTCGCGCAGAAACTTGCTGCGCGTCATCGCTACAGCGCGCTGATCGCGCTCGGCGCGGTCATTAAAGGCGAAACGCTGCACTTTGAGCTGGTGGCTAACGAGTGCGCGCGGGGCGTGATGAACGTGGCGCTTGAGTATCAGGTGCCGGTGATTTTTGAAGTGCTGGCCGTGCGCACGCGGCGTGACGCGGAGCGCAGAGCTGGGAATAATCGCATGAACAAGGGGTTTGAAGCGGCGCGTGCGGCCCTCGCCATGCTGGCCGCTCTGAATCAGGTGAAAGATTGAGCGCCGCCATGCCCATCGCCGCTGAGATCGAAGAAGCCCTCAGGGATATCCGCCGGGGCCGCATGGTGATTGTGCGGGACAGCTCCGAGCGCGAAAACGAAGCGGACTTGGTGATGGCGGCTGCAAAGGCGACCGCCGCCGGCATCAACTTCATGATTCGCCACGGCGGCGGACTGATTTGCGTGGCGCTCACCCGCGAGCGGGCGCTGAAGCTGGGGCTTGGCTCGATGGTTCCCGAAGAGGAAAATACCCAACCTTTCGGTTGCGACTTCACCGTGTCGGTTGACGCGCGAAAAGGAATCACGACGGGCATTTCAGCCGCGGATCGCGCAATCACGGTGCGGCGGCTCGGCAATCCGCGCGCCGCGTCGTATGATTTCGTGCGGCCCGGCCACATTTTCCCGGTGCGGGCGCGCGCCGGAGGCGTTCTTGACCGCGCCGGCCACACGGAAGCCGCTGTTGACCTAGCAAGGCTCGCGGGCCTGTCGTCCGTGGGCGCGATGTGCGAAATTCTCGATGAGAGCGGCAAGTCGGCAGGCTTGAAAGCGATCCAGGACCTTTCCAAACGCTTCCGGCTGAAAACGATCACCATCGAGCAGTTGATCGAGTATCGCAAGAGCACAGAAAAGCTGGTGGACCGCGTGGCCAGCGCTGAGCTTCCCACCGGATTCGGCGATTTCACCGCGTACGTTTACAGTTGTCCATCACAAAACCGGGAGCACTTGGCCCTGGTCATGGGCCGCATCTCGCCGAACCGGCCGGCGCTCGTGCGCGTCCATTCGCAGTGTCTTACCGGCGACGCGCTGCACTCCATTCGCTGCGATTGCCGCGAACAGTTGGAATCCGCAATGCGCAAGGTTGCCGAACACGGTGAAGGCGTGATCCTTTATCTGAGTCAGGAAGGGCGTGGAATCGGGCTCACCAATAAAATTCGCGCCTACGCCCTGCAGGACAAAGGCCTCGACACGGTTGAGGCGAACGAAAAACTCGGCCTGCCCGCTGACATGCGAGACTATTCGGTGGGCGCGCAAATCCTTGCAGACCTCGGCGTACGCAAGATGCACCTCCTCACCAACAATCCGCACAAGATCAGCGGCATTGAGCGATACGGCCTGCGCATCCTGAAGCGGGTTCCGCTTGAGACGACACCCCGCGCTAGTAACCATGCTTATCTAAAAGTGAAGAAGGATAAGCTGGGGCATTTGCTGAGCAAGGTTCAGTAGGCCGGCCATGCGCACGCACGCCGCTTCCCCAGATAAACTACCAGATGAGCTAGATGAGCGCACCATGCAGCAGGCCCTGCGCCTGGCACGGCAATCTGCTTCACTCCCCTATCCCAACCCTTGGGTCGGGTGCGTCATTGTGCGGAACGGCAAGATTGTTGGGCGCGGCTTTCATCGCGGACCTGGCACGAGCCACGCTGAAGTTGAGGCGCTCACGCAGGCCGGAAGCCAAGCGCGCGGCGCCACACTTTACGTGAACCTCGAACCCTGCTGTCACCACGGGCGCACCCCGCCGTGCACCGGCGCAATCCTCGAGTCAGGAATCAGCCGTGTCGTTTACGCTTTGCGCGATCCGAACCCTGAAGTGAGTGGTCAGGGCGCACGCCTTCTGAAGCGGCGCGGCGTGAGTGTGGACAAAGGCGCCTGCGCTGAGGAAGCCGCCGCGTTGAACGAGGTTTACCTCAAGTTCCGCTCCACCGGTCTGCCATTCGTCACCGCCAAGGTAGCCGCAACACTGGACGGGCGAATTGCAACTCGCACCGGCAACTCGAAATGGATCACGGATGCTGCCGCACGGCGCCACGCGCGAATGCTGCGAGGCTCAAATCAAGCTGTCGCCGTCGGCGTTAAAACCGTGCTTGCCGATGATCCGCGCCTTGGCCCCCGGTCTGCTGGCGCTCCTGACCCGTGGCGCGTGATACTCGATTCCCGGCTGCGAACTCCGCCGCGCGCGCGCGTGGTCACGAGCGGGCGTTGCATTCTTGCCTGCGGCGGCGCCGCAAGCCGACGCCGACAAGAAGCTCTCCTTCGCGCCGGCGCTCAAGTCTGGAGTTTCCCAGGGACGCGAGTTCCTCTGCGCGGCCTGCTTCGGCGTCTCGCCGCTGAAGGCATCTTGAGCCTGTTGGTCGAGGGCGGCGGAGAAGTTCTGGGGAGTTTTTTGGATCAGAACCTGGTGGACCGCTTCTACTGGTATCTCGCGCCTGCGATCGTCGGATCGGCGGAAAGCCGTCCCGCGGTGGCCGGGCGCGGCGTAGCCCGCTTGTCTCAGGCGCGCCGGTTTCGCAGCGCGTCAATTCAATCCTGCGGCGATGCGTGGCTCATCCGCGGCAATTTGAGCCGTTGGGCGCTTTCGTGACTTGGGCAACGAAATAGCCTGCGCGGTTCATCGTACCTACTGACGTTCAAATTCGAGTCAGAAAGGTAAAATTATGAGAATGTTCACAAAAGCAGCACTGGGAACCGTGGCCGCATCGTTGCTGTTCTGCGGTATGACGTTTGCAAAATCGCATAACATCGATCTCTTGTATCCAGCTCAGATCGGAAGCCATCTAAGCCTCGCGCCAGGCAGCTACAATTTGAAGATTAATAATCGTTCTCAAAGACCGGAAGCCGCATTTTATCAAGACGGGAAACTGATAGGTGAAGCGCCGGTGAAATTGGTTTCCGAAGCGCAGAAGATCAGCCAGACTGAAGTATATTACGGCTCCTTGTCCGGCAAATCCCGCCCTGTCACCCAAATAGAACTAAGCGGTTGGCGAAACAAGCTGGTCTTTGAAAAATCATGAAGCCATTCTAGCTTGATCATGCCGCTTCGTGACAGACGCAAAGCATAAGAAAATACGACCGGAAGGGCTTGGCTATTGGCCCACGCCCTTCTGCAATCGCTCAATTCTTAACATTGATTCCCTCCACCGTGTGTAATCAACCTCGTTGGTGCGCCGCGGTCGTAAAACCCTCACCTCGATCCAAAAGCCAACGTCCGTGCAGGCGCGGGAAATCTATCCCAGAATTACGAATGTCAAGTACCATTTTCCGTGATTGATCGGGCGACCATCGCGGCCGTCGCGGCATGATTACGCGAGATAACCGCGTCTTGCTGAGCTATAGTGGAGCGCGGCTATGGTGCGCATTTCCTGCTAGATATAATCCAGTGGTTTTGGGCGCAGGGATTTTGCGCGCGGCTTGCCGTGAATTTTATGAGAAGTCCTGTGCTGGCTCTGGCGTGCGCGTTCGCGCTCGGCATTTTCCTGGCGGGCAGAACGGCGAGCGGATGGTGGTGGCTGCTTGGCTTGACCGGCGTCTGCCTAGCCGTTGGCCTGATCGCGTTTGCACGCGGACGCCTGAGAGCAGCCGTTGCCTTGGCGCTCATAGGCTTCGCGTTTGCAGGCGCCGCCAAAGCGCGGTTGTTCGCCCAACGCTTTCCATCCTCTGACATCAGCCACCTGCGCCAGTGGGGATTCAAGCCCGGCACGGCGCTGCAGATGGAGGGAATGCTTTTGACCAACCCGTTCCGGACACCCTACGGCTTACAGTTTGACTTTGGAGTCTCCACGGTTGTGCTGCCGAGCGGCGCACGCCGCGCGACGGGCAAAGTTCGCCTTCGTGTTTCAAACGCTCGCGCTTTGACGGCCTTCGGGCAGCCTGTGAACTTGCAGGAGGGCGACTTCATCAGGGTGCGAGCGAGGCTGCGCAGGCCGCTTCGCTATGGCAACCCGGGAGACTTTGATTACCGCCACTGGTTGGAATCAATTCAGGACGTCACTTGGCAAGGCACTGTGTCAGGCCGGAACTCGCTGAAATTGCTGCGGAGCGCCAGCCCTTCGAGGCTTAGCGGGCTTTTCGGACGCATGCGGCAGCGGCTGCTGGCGAGCATCGATCAGCTTTATCCTCCGTGGTCGGTTGAAGGCCGGGATGGCGCGGTGTTGAAGGCGGTGCTTTTGGGTGACCGGTCATCGCTCGATTCGAGCACGGTCGAAGATTTCCGCAGGAGCGGACTCTATCATCTTCTGGTTGTCGCCGGCCTGCACGTAGGTCTCCTCGTGCTGCTCGCCGGGCTCTTGCTGCGTGCTATGGGGATTCGTGAAGTGTGGCGTTCCGTCCTATTGCTCCTTTTTCTCGGAGTGTACTCCGGGCTGGTTGAGGAGCGGGCGTCAACGCTGCGAGCTAGCCTGATGATTGCCGCTTATCTGACTGCCCGCCTGTTCGACCGGCAGCAGCC